>NZ_NUHI01000010.1:0-34138 GCF_002575105.1 Bacillus sp. AFS053548
ACTATGAGGGGATATTAACATGTTCGGTAGACCTTCAATTTATTTAACAGTGATTTTTCGTTGTACAGTCGTTTTGTTACCTGATTTATCAGCAACTACATACGTTAATGTATAACTTCCTTTTTTCTTTGTATTTACAGTTCCTGTAATTTTAATCACTTTTGTTAAATCTCCGTCAACATTATCTTTTGCAGTAACGCCTGCTCTTGAATTGAAATTAGACTTTACTTTAATTGTTTTCGGTATTGCACCATAAATAACAGGTTTAATATTATCCTTTACAGTGATTTTTCTTGTAATAACCGTTTTATTACCGGAATAATCGGTAATCGTATATGTTAATGTGTATGTTCCGATTTTCTTTGTATTTACTGTACCCGTAACCTTAATAAGCTTTGTTAAAGATCCATCCACATTATCTGTAGCAGTTACGTCTGTTAGTGGATTGAATTTAGTATTGATATTAATTGTTTTGTTAACTGCACCGTAAATGACAGGTTTAATATTATCAATCACTGTGATTGTTCTCTTAACTGTTGTTACATTCCTAAACTTATCACTAACCGTGTATGTAAGTGTGTAAGAACCTTTTTTCTTAGTATCTACAATACCTGTTACTTTAATAGATTTAGTTAATTCACCATCAACATTATCTACTGCAGATACTCCAGCCATTGAATCAAACTGTGAATTAATATTTAATTTCTTATCTACCGTACCATATATAACTGGTTTAGTTGAATCGTTTACAGTGATTTTTCTGATAGAAGTTGCAGTATTGCCTGCACTATCTGTTGCAGAGTAAACTAATTGATATTCTCCTGGTTTTTGACTATCCACTGAACCAGATACTTGAATTTTAGAAGTTAAATCGCCATCTACATTATCTGTTACAGTAACGCCTGATTTTGAATCAAATGATGAACCGACTTGTATAATTGTATCTGCAGTACCAGAGAATACTGGCTTAGTTGAATCGTTTACAGTGATTTTTCTGATAGAAGTTGCTGTATTACCTGCACTATCTGTTGCAGAGTACACTAATTGATATTCTCCTGGTTTTTGGTTATCCACTGAACCAGATACTAGAATTTTAGAAGTTAAATCGCCATCTACATCATCTGTTACAGTAACGCCTGATTTTGAATCAAATGATGAACCGACCACTATAAGTTTATCTGCAGCACCAGAGAATATTGGTTTTGTTTTATCAAGTGTAAACGTAATTGTTGTTGTGTTACTTTCTTCATCTTTTACTTCTAATGTGTATTTTCCTTCATTGGTAACTGTATTACCATTTTTGAAAACCGCTCCATTTAATAAAGCTGTACCTTCATCAAAAGAAATCGTTACATCTTCATTGTAAAACTCATTATTTTTAACCCCAGATACAATTGGATCAACGAAATCTTTCTTTTTCGCGATATAAGCAGAAGAAATATAACCAGAATTTTTACCATCAGCTGAAGTCACATGGAACCAAGTAAAAACATTTTGGCTAGTATATGGCTCTGTATATTTTATTTCTCCATCCCAAATAAGGGTCGTATTTAAAGGTTGAGCTACTCCTGTTGATGACGTTGTAGGCTCCAGTCTTAAAGGTGCTCCTTCTTTAATTACTTTTACAAAAGTGCCTTTTTCTAACATATAAACAGACTCATGTAGCCCATCAGTTATTACATACTCCGGCATTGGAGTCTTGAACTTTATATTTTCGCTACTGTTTGGGTCATAAATAAAATCGTCGTACTCAAACGGATAATGAGCTAGTATGTTATGTTTTTGGTCTTCCCCTAAGAAGCTTTGTACTTCAAGTATATTAAACACTTTATCTTGATAAGTCATCCAATTCCTTGATCCATCACTACGTTTAATCGGGCTGTTTACAGGTTTTAATCCGTTATAAGCCATAATTGGAAAGTACCAGTTTTCAATAATTTCTCTCCCTGCATCCTTAATTCTAGGTATACTTGATGTATTTTGAAGTTCGTACTTTGAATTTAAAATCTTTACACCTTGCTCAATATTATAAATGATATCGCTCTTAACTCTTTCTGGATCAGGCACAGAATCAGTCACCTGCATAATACCGAATCCTTTACCATCTGAAACAGCATTACCGTTTTCATCAAACTGCTTCCATCCAGAGGATTCTTTCTCAGCCACTGCTTTCACAACCTCAGGTGGTATCTTCTGACTTAATGCGGCATTCGTTAACAAACAATTTATTTGTTGAAAGTCTGGATTCACTTTCGGCTGAATTATACCCATATCTAAACATTTAGTAGCCCAATCCATTTCTGCTGCAGATGCTTTCCCAGCAACTAGTCCAAAAGAAAGTGTTGTTAATAAACCTGCTTTTAATAAAATTGATTTCAAGTCCCGACTCCCCAATCGATTTAAATAAACTATTAATCTAGTGTATCATAGATAATATTTAAAATTGTTAAACAATTAATCTAGCAAAAAAAATTGACTCAGATAACTGAGCCAATTTTTCATTTTAGTTCTTGTACAAAATACGTTTGTGAAAAATATTTCCTTCCCACTAATCTATACCTTTTATTCTATTTTCGAAAAAGAGGCTAACTCCAGAAATAATGCAAGCAGCCTCTTTCCCTTCTATATTCTTTACGTTTTTAATTATTTGCTGGAGAAGGTGCGCTGCTTTCAGGTTGCTTTTGCACTTCTTCTGGGCTAAGCGGTTGTTTATCCCCTGGATATGGTTGATCAAAGCCTTTTGTTGCGTACCAAACAGAATGATTTAGCATATTGGCGTTGACTTCATCCGGAGAAGCATGTTTTCCGGTAAATAGATCCTTGTTCTTGTTAGACCATTCAGTCCATTTTTTTGAAAGTTCTTTTGACTCTAGTGTAACTTGATCTGTATTGGCAAGTACAGCCGTATTGGAGTTCGGCTGTCCATTTAAAGTATCAAGCGGTATCTGATTAGGCTCGAAGTTATACGGTGTAAAGTCAGGTTTGTCTGTAAATAGTTCACTCATCGGTTCTGCAGCTGCATCATTTTGGTTCATAGCAGGGAGACCAAGAATTTGCTCGATACTTCTTACCATATTTATGACAGTCCAATAGTGGCTGTCTGTAATACCTTTTTTCACCCATGGACTGATTACATGCGCAGGCTGACGATGACCATCGACATGGTCTAATCCATTCTGTGAATCATCTTGAGTAATGAAGATTACTGAATCCTTCCAATAAGGACTATGTGAAATAAGGTCAACGATTTTACCAATAGCAAGATCATTATCGGCAACCATAGCTTGTGGCGTAGGAGAACCTGTTGCATTACCTGCAGTATGGTCATCCATTACCCACAACGTGTTTAAGGCCGGTAAATCCTTATTTTTGACGTGTTCTTCAAACCTTTGCTTAAATATTTCAAATCGATATTGATCTGGAATATTCGTATCGAAGGTTGGGAAAGGTTTATAGGTAATCGGCCCGAGTGATGGAATATCATATGTTGCCGAATAGTTTCCTATTGGTACATGAAGATCGCCCTCTTTCTGTCCGGAAAGAATCTGATAATCTTTGTACCAGTCAGTCCAGGTACCAAAAGGTGCTGATCCAGTGAAACCAGTTGTATCTTCGCCGAAGTTTTCTACAGATACGTTATTTTTTGCTGCTTGATCCCATAAGTGTCCTGTAGGTGCGTAAGCCATAGGATCCCCGGCCCCTCCAGGATAGCTTCTAACATTAGCTGAATCTGTTTCTTTATCTTCATAGTCCGTGTTAGTTCCTTGCATTACCCATTGGTGTCCGCTTGCTGATTGAATACCCGAAGTATATACATTATCAAGTAGCGGGAATGTACTCGCAAGTTTGTGAATGTTTGGAGTTACTGCTTTTGGGAACTGAGTTAAAGCTGGTTCCCCATTTCCTTTACCTAAATCTCCTAGAACCTGATCATAAGTGCGGTTTTCTTTAATAATATAGAATACATGTTTGATTGTTGAAGGCTCACCAACACGCTCAGGCATAGCAACTGGTTTTTTATTATGACGAGGTTTTGCGTTCAGATTCTTTAAACCAAACCAGTTGTTGTCGGCAAAAACCTGCTTGGTCCCTTTTGCAAGATCCTCAGCAGATGGGAATGGGATTAATGAAAGAGAACCAATTTGGGCATATGATGATTTCCCAGTAACCTTAATTCCTTGAATCGTTAAATCACGTGAAGGTCCACGTGAACCAATACCATCCGCATTAGCAACGATTAACTTCTTATTTTCAGAATCAACAGCGATATCTACTGGAAACCAGGCTGTCGGCAAGAGACCTTGCAGTTCAGAGGTCTTCTCAGGCCCGTGCCAATCGTATACTGCAATCGCATTATCCCGCCCAAGGCTTACCATTAATTTATTATCTACTACTTTCACAGCGTTAGGTGCTGAGCCTTTAGCAGCATTAGGGTATGGTTTGATGTCGATCGTTTGTGCGACCGTATTAATGTTGGAATCAATGACAGAAACCGTGTCGCTATTTGTATTTGCTACAAATATGTATTGACCTGACTGCGTCATACGTTCAGGCTGCACACCAACTTCGATCGTTTTTGTTACTGTATTCGTAGTCAAGTCAATAACAGATACTGTTCCTGTCGAAGTTGCACCTGTTTTAGGGTCCACAACTACCTTTGTCCCTGAAGAATCTACTGTTGTATCTCCTTCTTTTGCGGTACGGCCACCCTGGTTCGTTACATAAGCAAAGTTGCCTTTGACTAATACACTTGTAGGCGCATTTTCTACTGCTACTTTAGTAACAGAACCGGTTTGAGGATCAATAACTCCAAGGCTGTTATCACGGTTTAGGGCAACTAGCAGCTTACCTTCTTGTGTAACCGCTATATCAAGTGGATTAATATTTCCGCCGACAGATGCTTTGGGCAGATTAATGCTTTTTTTGATAGATGGGGTTCCATCTTCACTAACTGACATAACGACTACTTTTCCGGTTGTTCCTGATGAACCTGTTGCATATAGCTGGCTACCATCCGCAGAATAAGCTAATCCCCACATTTGAGAGAGGCCAATGGATAAATCTTGAGTAGTCAATTTTCCGGTCGAAAGATCAACAATGTTAATTCCTTTTCCACCGTAATTATTGCGTCCAACGATAGTTGCTGCTGTCTTATTATTTGGATGTACAGCAACTGTTATAGGGTTACCACCAAATTCAATTTGTTTTCCTGCTGGTGTGATGAGTTGATTGACAGGTGTTAATACGGAGCCGTCTGCCTGAGGGCCAACGAGCCTGTTTCCAAAAGCATTATCATTTGCAGCATAAGCACCGGCAGATCCTAACAATACCGTACTTAAGGAAACCCCAGCGAACAATTTTGTCTTATTTACTTTTTTCTTCATTAATTTTCACTCCTTTCTGAATCTTCCTAAAGAATACTCCTATTCTATTAATCTACTACTCCAGTTTAGTAAATTTATATAAAGGTTATATTTAGTAGAGTTACGTATTAACTAGTAAATTATCCCTAAAAAATAGATAGTTGGAATAATCTTCCACACTAAAACATTGTTATATCAATGCCGGTAGTCCTGGTATGCTCAATTTCTCATCTAATCAAATTTACATAATTTAAATAAAATAACATTAATAATTACTTACTAGTAAATTGAACGTCCTCCTTCCTATCGAGGAAGTAGTAGAACAATTATTGCGTAAAAAGGGTAGAAAGATAGGATTTAACTCTAAATGTAATCCAGGAGTCTAGCCCGTTTACCGTTATGGACCAGAAATGCTGGTATGAGGTCGATAGAATGGCTCATTCTATTTAACTTATATCTATAAAAGTATTTCACCAATAGAAAAAAGAACCGTTTTTAAAACGATTCTTTTTTCTAACGATAAGAATGAACAAATAAATACTACACACTTCCTAAACAGTTTTTTTATATTTATGACTGAGGTCATCAACGATGTCGTTGGAACTCTGGTCATAGTTCTTATGAAGCCATTTATACAAAATAGGAATCATAAATAAGCTGATCAATGTGGAACTTACTAACCCACCAATCACAACAATACCGAGAGTTTGAGAGATAATAGTGTCAGTTTGAGATGATAAAGCTAAAGGCATTAGTGTTAAAATTGTTGTTAAAGCAGTTGTGAGAATCGGCCTAATTCTAGATAACGTACCTTGTAATAGTGCTTCATCTAAACTGTGTCCTGCCAACCTATTTCTCTCTATTTTATCTACCAATACAATACCATTCGTAACCACGATTCCGGTTAACATTAACAGTCCGACCAGAGCGGCCAGGTTCCATTCTAACTGGAAGATTAGCATTCCAGCGACTGATCCAATGAAGGCAAGCGGTATACAAACTAATACTGTGAGAGGTGCCTTCCATCCCCTGAATACACAGCTGATAATGGAAAGAACGATCAAAATAGAAAATGATAAAGCAATGGCCATTTCATAGATCATTTCCTTTACTTGCTCAGGAGCTCCTGCAAAAGAGTAATTGACTCCTTCGGGTAGAGGAGTATTCTTAAGTACACTTTTAACTTGTTTGGTTACTTTCCCTATATCTCTAGAGAGAATGTTTCCCGTAATAACAGCGTATGGATGACCATCCTTCTCCTGTATCACAGATGCATCTGTAATGGGAGCTGCAACAACAAGCTGATTTAATCTAAAAGTTCTTCCCTCTTTATTAATAAACGATTCGTTACCCATCCGATTTAATAATCGCAGAGCCGGATCTGTTTCATTGGGGGCTTTGGCATTCTTACTATCCACATTCTTAAGATGTAAAACGATAGGATAAGTATTATTGTTAATCGAAATCTCACCTATTGTGCCTTCAGCAGTGTATAACTTGAACCTATTTATTATATCTGATAAATTCAGACCATTTTGTTCAATCATCTTTCTGTTTAGGGTTAATTGATATTGAGAAGCGGTTCCTTCTTCATCAGCCAAACCTTGCACGGCAAGGCCCGGTATCAACTTTAGGCGATTTCCAACAGAGCGTGATAAATTTTCAAGAGTTTGGCTATCCGCACCAATTAGATTAATTTTTAATAAAGAATCATCTCCCGAGATACTCTTGTCAGTTACCGTGTAAATTGCTGAACTTTTAATAGTATCCAACTGCTTTTGTAATTGGCTGCTCATTCTAGTTTTATCTGCATTTTTTCTAATACTTAGGGACAGGTTGGCTATATTCGGTTGCTGTATCCATCCACCTCCAGCATCAAATACATCGTCTGATTGAGGAGTGAAAGAAGAACCGAGACCGGAAGAAAATGAAGAAACGTTTGGATTCTTTTGTAAAAGTCCTTCAACTCTCTTCACTTCTTCGTCTACTTCACTCAGCGATGTATTTTTTGGTAATTCAATTTGAATACCGAGCTGCCCTGTATTATTAGTCATGGTCAGGATATTTACAGGAAGCAAGGCTGAGGCTACACCCAAAACAACAAATAAACTTACAGTTATTGTACTAAGAAGCTTCCTTCTCTGAAAAACCCAGCCATAAATCTTATAAGAACGTTTAGCCATGAAATCGTCGTGTGCTGTGGGCTTTCCTTTCCAGACAAGATTATATAGAGCAGGAACTACAAGAACTGAAACGACTAAGGAAATAATGAGAGCAATAACAACAGACCATGCAAAACCTGAAAAGGCTGCGCCAACGAGACCACCGACAAGGGCTATGGGAATATACACAGCAACCGTAGTGGCCGTAGATGAAACAATCGCCGGAATCATCTCCTTTACAGCCAGTGTAATGAATGAAAAGCTTTTTAATTCTTTTCCTTCTTTTACTTTTCTGTTGATATTGTCCAAGATCACAATCGAATCATCCACAACCCTTCCCATCGCCACCACAAGGCCGGAAACGGTAAGAATGTTTAGGGAGATTCCTAATAACTTTAGGATACCGGTAGTAGCTAAAAGACATATTGGCAAGGAAATAGCAATCAATAATGTAGAGCGTACATTGTGAAAGAATAAAAATACGCAGATCATGGAGAACAAGCACCCCAATAATCCCTCTTTAACGAGTCCCTGTAAAGAATGGTTCACCTGCTGCCCTTGGTCAAAAAGTATGGAGGCTTCTACATCATTATTTTTAATCGGTGTTATATCTTGTAGTCGGCTGTGAATGCTTTTCGACAGATTGCTAATATTTGATGAAGGAGTTTTTAATATATCCAGTACTACACTCGGTGTACCTTTTGTTCTGGATATGGTCTGAAGATTAACAATCGAATTCGAAATATCTGCTACGTCAGATAGAGAAACGGTCTTACCATCTTCCCGACTTATAGACAACTTCTGCAGATCTGTTTTATTCAGCCCCCAGCCGTTCACTTTTATGGGAACCGTCATCTGACCGTCTGATAAGTCCCCTTCTGTTTCAGTTGTGTGTTGTTGTTTGAGAGAATTATTGATATCGTCCACACTAAAACCGGACTTAATTAAATCGTCCTTGCGAATTGAGATGGCGTATCCAGCATTCCCACCACCTGACACTTGAATATCCTTTATTCCAGGAACAGTTTTAAGTCCTTTTACCACTTCTTCTTGTACGGAAGTCCTAAGCATGTTTTCAGTAATATTGACATTATTGCTTTTTAGACTGATTGTCATAATAGGAAGCGAATGCGTACTAAGGCGGTTCACAAGGGGTTTGTCAGATCCTTTTGGCAATGAAATTTCTTCGATCGCTTTATTCACTTGCTGCTCTGCCTTTTCCATATCATATTTCATAGGAAAATTTAGACTTATAAACGAGCCCCCATTAAAGGAATTAGTTTCCACATCCTGAAGATTGTCTACTACCCTGACCGCCTCCTGGATAGGTTTTGTTATATATTCTTTAACCTGATCAGCCTGTAGGCTCTGTGCTTTTACTGTAATCGTAAGTGTAGGATTATTAATTTCAGGTAGATAATCCCTCTGCATTTGAAAGGCTGATATTGCACCCCATACCAAAACGATGATAGTTAGAGTAATAATGAGACCTGCTCTTCTGATAGAGGATTGTAATAAATGATTCATTTTCTCCCGATTCCCTCCTTATAAAGAAATTATTATGTACGTTTTACTAGGCCAAAGTAACATGCCAAGCATATTTACTTTTTGATTTGGTATAAAATCTAATCTGCCCTCATTTTCAGCGAGTAGATGATCCGTCGTAGTTGCGAAATTATGGTCATCGATTCCACCATTTGCGTTAAAAGACCCAGCAAGCAAACTTGTGTCTTTCTTTAATCCCCTATCTCCTTTTTAATAGATTAATCTCCATCTGTTAATCTACAATTTCAGATTTGTAAAGCTATATAAATTCTTTGTTAATCCTATTAATTATTTATTAGATGAATTTACGTTTTTTGGGGAGCCACAAGGCAGAAAAGCTCTTCAAAAACTTCGTTAATCCTTTCGAAGAACAAAAAAAGGCACCAACCACAAGGGTTAGTTGCCTCCTTTTTCCTATTCAATTAATCCTAAAAAATTTTTTCCGAGTATGTATTCCTTTTCATTATCAGGAATTAGAAGGGATTCCACCCATCTTTTCTTGTCCGAATAGTCATATTCATTAAATGTCTTCATTCCATATGGTCCGTCACAGCCAAATAGAACTTTACGGTAACCTAAAGCCTCTACCGCTTGTTTTACAATTGACGGATTGAGATAATCACTTGATGTATCAACATATACATTTGGTTGTTCCTTAACGTATTTCCATAGTTTTTTCCAAAATGGTAGACCAGCGTGAGCATAAATTAATTTAAGTTTAGGGAATTTTTCAGGTAGAAATTTATAGCAGTCAAACTCTGAAGAAAGATGAATAATCATAGGTATACCTTTTGATTCACATAAAGCAGCAACTGGTTCAAGAGCTTTCATACGATAACCATGCATGAATGGATGAGCCTTTACCCCAATAAAACTAGGGTTTTTAAGATAGAATTCTATTTCTTCCATAAAATTTGGAATCATAGGGTTCACTGCTACCCAACCTAGAAAACGATCTGGAAATCTTGCAATTGCAGAAGCCACGATATCGTTATTCGGCTCGGTAAAAATCTTATATGTGTTACCATAAAGTTTTAAATAGCCATCTTTCACTAGACCATCATAAATTTTGTGCCCAATTTGAGGTGTATTAAGTATTAGAAAACGGAATAATCGTTGTATATGATACTGAATGGTACGATCCGATTCAAACATTGTTTCACTCATAGGGGGGATTAGAGCAGTTTTTGTTACATTATTTTTATCCATCTCCTCTATCATTTTTTCTAAAGTCAGCATGGATTCATCCACATGAAAATGGCAATCAATAATTATATAAATCTCCCCTCTTCGATTATTTTCATTTTTTGGTTGATCTACATTTAAATTAATTTTTAAACTTGTTCATTTTTAACCTATTATTACTAGTATCAAATATATGCTTTTAATAAAATCTTTATTAGTTTTAAAGACCTCTGTCCAAATTCAATACAGTGTTAACAGCCATACTCGAAGGATAATTAGGATCATTTACATCGATTCCTAACGATAGATTGATCACATCCATACCGTCCTTAACCGCTCTATCAATTCCAGCAAGGATATCTTGCATTTCGCCCTGCCCATATGGTCCCATAACACGATATGCATAAAGGTCAGCGTCAGGAGCAATTCCCTCTACAGCTACACCGCTAGTATTTTTTGCTCGACCAGCAATCGTACCGGATACATGGGTACCATGATCGGTATAATAGGTCGATCCACCTTCGTTAGTCTCTGGTTTCCCAGACTTTTTCCAATCATCATATCAAGTTTCCATTGGATCAGAATCGTTATCCACAAAATCATATCCACCTTTAAAAGCATCTTTTAAATCAGGATGGTGATAATCAATACCTGTATCAATGACACCGACCTTCACGCCTTTTCCTGTAATACCTTCCTTATGTAACTTGTCTACACCTAGAAATGGAATACTCTCGATTCGTTTAGTAGATTCTTCAACACTAGAATCTGAGTTGATTGGAGGTTCGATACTAAATGTAGTATTTTTATAAACGGCTTTAACAGAGTCTGATTGAAGAAGTGTCTCTACTTCGTTTTTTGGTAGTGTCATAGTAACACCATTATAAGCTGATTTAAATGAACGTGTTATTTCATAAGACCTTTTGCCGATTTTTTCTAAAGTGGATGGCATAATTCTCGTTAAATCATCACTAAAAGTAGCATGCTCATGGTCAATCTTGTTTTTCGCTTGTTCTGCTGTTAGATTCTTTCCTTTTAAAGCAGCATCGAGTACCGCAACTTTCTCAGGCTTAGATTTAAACTCGACAATGACAGAGATTTCGTTATCGGTGTTTAATTCTTCTTCATCAAATCCTTGCAGCCCATTTTTTTCCGTGACTTGAAGCTTTGTCAGTGCTTCCCGCTGCTCTTTGCTCAGAGAAGCCAAGATTTGTTCAGAACTTGTACTAGTTGCAGCATGTACTTTTGTTGGGAAACTAATATATGTATTTGATAAACTGCTAGAAACTAAACCTCCCCCCAATGCAAGAGTTGTCGCTTAAATGGAAAAGTCTCAGTTTACTAGTTAATTTCAAATAACCCTAAAGTAGCATTGTATACTTTAAGGCTTCTTTTTATCCTCAGGAACACTTATCTCCGACTCCTTAAGGAAGTGTAATTAAACTTCAGCTAATGCATGCTTTAGGTTCATTAAGGAAATCAATAAAATTTAACTTATCTACTATTAACTTCATACGCGGTTCTAACTCCTGCTTCAATTGCACCTTGCATCCAGCCCGGTGTAGTTGATGAATGAGATCCAGCGAAATGAATTCTCCCTTCTGGCGTACTAATAAATTGACCTAATTCTTTTATCTGGTCTGGTTTAAACATGACAAATGCTCCTCCGGAATAAGGAAATTCATTCCAATCATGTGAGTAACCTATTAAAAACTCCGTAAATACTTCATTTCCAAATATATATGAAAGATCATTCAAGGCAATTTTTATACGCTCTGCTTGTGTCATATTGTTCCAAATACTAGAGTCATCTTCCCATGTGTAGCTTGCTAACATAATCCCTGTATCAACAGATGCCCCGGGTCCATGGCTTGGAAAATATGAAAACTTAATTGGTAGATCAGTAGTTAATTTCCCACCATTTATTCCATATTTTTCCCAAAATCTCGTTTTAAATTGAAGAGCTATTTTAGTTGAATTTGCATAATGTATCTTCCTAATAACTTTCCTTTTATCATATGAAATTGACTCAAATGGAAGTAAATCTACAAAATTCAATAAAGAAAAAGGAATTGTTGAAATAACAAAGTCGCTAGACAGTTGATGCTCAGTATTTAGTATTTGATTTTCAGTATAAATTGTTACGTTTGATTCATTTTGTATAATTTTTTTTACTCTTTGATTCGTAATAATGTCGTCTTTAAGTTGTGGTAAAAATCCATTAATAAGATGATCAGTCCCACCTGAAATTTCATAAAGTTTTAGATCTTTTGTTATAAGGATTAAAACTTCCCTTAATATGGCTGTAAATGCAACCGTAAAATCATGAAGATAAAAGATAGCTTGGCTTTCTTTAACCAATTCAAATAGTAGGCTACTTCTATTTGATTTCAGTACTATATTTTTGGGATCCATTTTAGCAATTTTTAATAGCCTTTTATAGTCAGAATTTTTATACACTACTGTTTTTGCATGTATTAAATCACTAGGGGCTACATATTCCATAGAATAAAACGGAGATTTTTTACCAACAGCAATACATATGTGACCTCTATGTAAATGTTCGAACTTAATATTACTATCTTTTTTTAGTTCCTCAATTGTTGCTGATATAAATGCAATGTCATAATTATGATTATTAAAATTTTGAATAATATTTGCTGGGTTTTGCTCGACTATTTCGATTGATATATCCTTATGATCCATACTAAATTTCACCAATATCTCTTGAATCAAATAAGAAAAAGTAGGAGCTGTTAGAATTTTTAATTGTGATTTATTATTACTTTTATAAATATCAATCTCTTTGTTTAAATCTTTAATGGTCTTTAGTAATATCATTGCTTTTGAAATTACTATTTTCCCTTCAAAAGTTGGAGTTACTCCATGTTTAGAACGATTAAATATTTTAATACCAAGCTCATTTTCTAATTGTGTAATTGATTGACTCATTCCTGACGGAGATATAAAAAATTTTTCAGCTGCCTTTGTAATAGAGCTTACATTTGCAATTGTTATTATGTACTCCATTTGTTCAAAATTCATCTTTTTACCTCAGCCTTCAGCTTTTCTCATTTCTACTTTCCTATATATTAGTTAAGAAAAAATGAAGATACAATCTATTGTTAGTTTAATCTGCAGAGCAATAACCATTATTCGGTTTAAAAACTAAACTTCAGTTAAGTATTTCTTCATACCGTTTACCATTTTTGTAAATGTACTAAATTTATCGTATATTGTAAAATTTTATTAATGCGTATTATAAAATCTCTATTTAATTAATTTTCTACCCTTACCAAAATGAGAATATTCAAATTTCGCCAAAGAGTAAATAGTTTGCAACTTAAATTACTCTAAAGTTCAACAAACTTGAAGGGAGGAATTGGTTATGTATGAAGGTAAAATATTAAAGTTCTATCGAGAAAAATACAAACTAACACAAGAACAATTAGGAAAGGATATCTGTTCTATTACTCATATTAGTAAGATCGAATGTAACCGAACAACATTTAATAATGAAATCATTAATATATTATCCGAGAGACTAGGAATAGAGATTGATGTTGAAAAAAAAAAATTAATCAATATTAAACACCGCTTAACAGAGTGGAATGATGCGATCATTATGCAATTAGCAGAAGAAATCGAACAAATCAATAATGAGTTAGAACATGCAGAATTGCTCGCCATTTCAGATTATATCCACTTATATCATTTACTTCGCGTAAGATATTTTTTAATTCATAATAATACCTGTGAAGCAATGAAAATCATAAAGAAAATACAAAAATTAGAGAACGAACTAACAGATTATGAATCCAATCTATTAAAACATGTTTTAGGAATTTATTATTTAAAATGTGAAGATCATACTAAAGCAATTCAAACACTAAAACAAATACAAATAGAGGATTATAAAAATCCAGAATATTACTATCACTTAGCGATGGCCTACCATACAATTCAATCTCCAGTTTTGGCATACTATTTTGCAGAAAAATCGCATAAATATTTTAAAGATATTAATAACTATCTTAGAGTTATAGATGCTGAAATGATTATGATTATTCAAGTTACTGAAAACAGTGATTATGAAGAAATTATTACTCGTTTTAAGAGTTTAATCAAAAGCTGTGATATATGCAATGCTCCTGACCGAAAAGCCAAATTACTTCATAACTTAGCGTATGAGTACTACAGAAGAAAAAACTATGATCAAGCTAGATTGCATTATAAGCAATCAATGTCCCTAAAAGATCCAGAATCTCCTAATTATTTACTTACATTAGAAGGATATATTCGTACCTCTTTTGAAGGTGAACTTATTCCAAAAAATGAATTAATTCAACTTGCTGAAGATGGATTAATTATTGCGATTCGAATTAATCAATTATTGTATATTCATCTATTTAGACTAATCCTTTGTTTACTTAAATCGAAAGAAAAAGAGTACTTTAAATATTTAGCTAACAAAGCATTACCAATGTTTAATAAGTATGGTTACACTTATTTAATTCAGCGATCTGAAAAAGAACTTTTTAACTATTATTCTAAAATAAACCTACCTGATAAAGCATTGGAAATGGCCAAATTAATACTTGTTACTTAAGTAAAAGCAAGAATACATAATATATTCTTGTTTTTTTCTTAAGTTTGGTATTTTTCAATATAATTATATGGGGAATATTATCTTCTAATTAGTACACCTAATTTAACTTTTATTTTTATGGTGCTCAAATATACATTATATTTGAGCACCATTTTTATTACTTAATCGTGATTGAGCCTTTAACTTTCACACTTGCATTGCCAGCTTGGTCAACTGAATATAATGTATATTCAGTTTTTCCTTTGCTAGGTTTTGGTAATTTTACAGTAAATGTTCCTTTTGTTGAAACTTTTACTTTCGCAATTACTTTATTACCTTTCAAGACAACAATCGTCGTATTTACTTCCGCAGTTCCTTTTATTTCATATGTTCCTTTTGTAAAGAAACTTGTAATTTTTGGTGCGTTTGGAGCTGTACGATCTAGTACTTTGATTTGTGATGTAGTACTTTGATTTCCTGCTAAATCTTTAACAAATACTGATAATACAGTCCCTGCTTTTTGTTTACTAATCTTAATTCGATAAACTCCATTTTGATCAGAAGTTCCTGCTGCAATCAATTTACCATTGTTTTTAACAAAAACATTCACATTTGATTCAGTTTTTCCTGTAATCCACACATCGTTGTCATCGATTGGATAGATGATTGGTAATTTTGGTGCTGTCTTATCAAGTACGACAGTTTAAGCTTGACTTTCGTTTCCAGCTTCGTCTTTTACAATGACAGTCAAGATTGACCCTGCTTTTTGTGCACTTATCTTGATTGTGAAAAGACCTGCTGCACTTGCTTTACCAGTTCCAACAACACTTCTGTTCTTTTTCACAAGAATAGTGATGTTTTCTTCTGCTTTCCCTGAAATTACTGTGTCGTTGTCATCAATTGGACTAATGACTGGCGCGTCTGGTGCTGTTTTATCGACAACAATAATAGTTGTTGCAACACTTTCGTTTCCAGAAGCATCTGTTGCATACACATCTAGGTTCCAGCTTTTTGTTTTGGTATCGCTAATGTAAAATTCCCTACCTCATCAGCCTGACCAGTTACAAGGATTTCGTTATTTACTTTCACCGTAACAGTTGCATTTGCTTCCGCCACACCTTTGATGAACAGATCGTTGTTTGCAATTGTATTGATTTTCGGTGCATCTGGTGCAGTGCGATCTAATACGACAGTACATCGCCTTTTTTCACGATGACTGTCGTTGTTGCTTTTGCTACAATCGTTCCTGAAATTGTTAAATCATTATCATCAATGACGTTGATTGTTGGTGTGTTTGGTGCGACTTTGTCATCTTTGTGTAAGACATGAATTGTAAATTCTTTCGTCTCGCTAGCCGTACCTTTTGTGATTATAGCTTTTACGATTACGTCCTAATCACCTGTTTCAAAGATTGGACGTTCAACTATTCCATCTGATTTAATAATTGATGAATTAAATATAGACCATGTAATCGTTGTTCCATCGTTTCCTTTTGTTGGGAAATTCAAGTCAGACACAACAGATGTTTCATCAGCGTTGTCTTTCTTAATTAAATTCCAAACAACGGAAGCTGTTGATTCGTTTCCTCTGCATGTACAAACGTCATAAACCGAAGAGAGAAACAGAAGTCATTCCTTGTGCAAATCTTTTTCTTATTTTCATATTGCCCCCCTTAATGAGTCAATGAACTGTAAATTCTTTGCTCAAACCATTACCAAATATTTAAGTATTATAAATTTTCTTAATACTGTAAATATAGAATAATTTTACTTGAGGTCGACAAAATAATATATTGGGGTAAAATGAAACTTTTCATTCCGACAAATTTAGACTATAAAAGAAAAAATACTTGTCATAATTTAGCTAACAAGATATTTTCTTGTAGAATCTATTGTGAAATTAGCAATATTTTAGGTTTTTTGTCTTTAATTGACATATTTTATTTGGGGCAATTTTAATGAAAATAACAATTATACATTTATATTCCATTTTTTTACACTCAATTTATCTAAAAAAACTCTAAGTCATATCCAATCATTTTCTAATTTACTTATCCAGTTAACTACCAAAGCGAATCTACTAACTAGCAATCTAGTGCTATTATTACAGCAAAAAAGCTATCATATACCTAAAACAAATAGGAATATAATAGCTTTTTATTTTTCTACTAGAAATAGTTAAGGTTATTGAACAACTGTTACTTGTTTAGCTGGTGTTGTTACTTTAAAACCGTCTTTTGTAACTACATTAAGCGTGATCGAATACGTTCCATTTGGAAGGTCCGTTTCAGGTAACCATGCTGCTTTTAGTGTATGTTCATTTTTCACTTCCCACGAATCAACCAGTTTCCCACTTGCATCTTTTACATTAATTGTCCAGTCTACTCTTGCATATGCCCAAGCAGATATCTTTGCTGGTTTGGTTTCATTTACACCAGTCGGCGCAGTTGATATATTCCAATTTTGCATACCCATCGTATATTTTATATAGCTCGTATCTCCCCAAACCTTGTACGATTGATTTCCTGCCCAATCAATTGCTTGAATAACAATGCTTTTCGGTTCTGAATTAACGAGTTGAGATTTTACCCCAGCTGCCGGTGAATAATATTGTCCGTTAACGTAAATAACAGCTGAATTATAGTCAGTTGCATTGTCTTTCACATCCCAAGAAACTTCATACTTTCCGTTTTTTGGCGTTACGTTAAGATCTGTAACTGTCGGACCGACTGAATCTACTGTTATTGGCATTTTTACGATCTGTGGTTTTGCGTTATCATAATCTAATGTTGTTTTGATAACATATTGGTATATACCATCTGGTACAAATTGACCTGAATTGTCCTTCATATCCCATTTATATCCCTGATACATATTATCCCCAATTGGCATTATATTTTTTCTGAATTTATATGGGGTTCCTGTATATTCACTAAAATCGCCTAAATTTTTAATGAAATTTCCGTTTGAATCTTCAATATACATTTCAACTTTATCTAAATTACGTAAGGCTTGGAATGATGAAAAGATTCCATCTAGAATATAGTTTGGCGAATAAGCAATATGGTTAAGAGTAAATGTATCAGAATTAGGGTTATATCCTAATGGGAATCTTTCTGAATTTTCATCCCAAAGTGCAGTATATCCTACAAACGCCTCTTTATCCCATGCTGGAGCGTCGATATTTCGTGGCTCATCCCAATTTCCATAGAAGCCCATATAAGGAACCGTTAATGGTACTGCTTTATCTTGATCCTTCGCTACCGGTACAAGACGAACAAATCCTTCTACAAAACTATTTTTCTTTAAAGAATCTGGTAATGATACATTAACAGTTAGCATTTTTGATTGGCCTGGTTTGATTTTAATTAATGCTCCTGTTTTATCTGTTACTGCATTATCATTTACAGTGACTGTTGCACCGTTAATACGTTCACTAGTTAATGACAAATACTCCTTTGGATCAGGTTTCCCATCACCGTCAAAATCAAATTCCTTAGTTTCAGTCTTGTCTTTTAGTAAATCAACATAAACATTGTACTCAATATCAGCACTATTATTTTTACCTTTAGGAACGTTAAATGCTTCCATGTTTAACTTAAAGCTTGTATTTTGACCTATTTCCTTTAATGCAACCGCTCCAGCTTGCTCTAAAGGAGTGTTTCTGCTAGTCACAATAACAGGTGTGTTGATGGCATTTTGAATTTTCATTAACCCAGATCCTTGTACACGTGGTGAATATGGAGCTTCTCCACTCGTTCTTGGGTCCATAACTACATTAGCTGTATTCATTAAAGCAATTTTTGCCTTCAAAACAGTATCTTCAGAATGCGTTAGTCCTTTTTGATAAAGTGCCTGCAATATCAATGCAGATCCGCCAGCAACATGAGGAGTTGCCATGGATGTTCCACTCATCATTTCATAATCATTTCCTGGTACAGTAGAATAAATATTTCCACCTGGAGCAGAAATCTCTGGTTTAAAATCTAATGTACTTGGTGATCCAATTGATGAAAAATAGGACATTGTGTCTTTTAATGGGTTATCTACATAAGTATCGTCTGATAATTTCATACTTACATATTGGCCACTTGGTAGAGCGCTCATTTTACTTAACAATGCTTCACCTACAGCTTTACTTGTTGAAGCCGTTGGTGTTGCAGTCGGGGTTACTGGTAGAGAAGTATAATCTGCCCATACTGCAGGTGGTATCATAATAATTGCCTTTGCTCCTGCACTCTTTGCAGTAAACTGAATAGTTGAAACAGTACTATATGGATTTAATAGTTTAACTACGGCAATGTAGTTAGTTTTTCCTTTTGGATAATCAGTTGCTTTACTTCCTTCACCTACGTATACCATATCATAGCTTACGTCTGGTGAGAGAGTCTTAGTAAGTTTAAAATTATAGGATGCAGGGAATTGAGTTTGATTTCTAAACGGCAGTGAAAAACCATCAGCTGTAGCTAGTGTACTCACATGATATTTAGTATTTTCATAGGAAGCAACCGATAGAGCATATGGACTTACACCTGGTGCCCCAACTGTTCCAATATCAGGATTTTCTGCAAATGGTTTTAATGATGACATAGTGATGTTATTCTTCGTACTATAGGCTGAATTACCTGCTGCCACGACAACAAGTGTACCCTGTTCTGTTGCTTCTCGGATGGCTCTTTGGATTGGATCAAATTCTTCATCTACATAGCCTGCATCAACACCTAAACTCATGTTGATCACATCTGCACCCATTGTAACTGCATGCTCAATACCTGCGATAATATCATCTTCCATTGCGCCGCCACCTTTATCTGAGAATACTTTCTCAGCTAAAAGCTGTACACCAGGTGCGATACCAGCCACTCCACCCTTCGTTTCGTCCCCGTTAGCTCCAATTGTTCCAGACACGTGTGTACCATGCGGACTACCAGTTGATCCAGGTATGACATTTGTATCTTCGTCAGCCCAATCATAGCCTGTTGGGACTTTATCAGAGTACCAGATTTCGTTTACGTTAGTCTCTGCCATTTTTTGATTCATTTTAGCCTGAGTCCATTTTTCTTTCGCTTTTGCATCATCTGATAGATTCATATCCTTGTGCGTATAATCAATACCGGAATCAACGACTCCGACAACTAAGCCTTCACCTTTATATCCGTATTGTTCCCATACTTTTTGAGCTTGGACTAATTCTTTGCTTGTTGCCATTGTTTCCTCGAATGTTCTAGCAACATGAACATTCGTAACACCTGGAATGGATTTGATATCTTTTAAATTCTGGAACTCTGTTTCGACACTGAATCCGTTAAATCCTTCAAAAAAACGATGTTTGACTTTTATAGAATCATTGGATTTAGAATGTTTTTCGTTTGAGATTTGCTCGATTACCTTGTCTTGCTTTTGCTTCATTAATGATTTTTTATTTTCAGATGTATTGTTCGCATCTGTTGGTTGTTCTACTTCTACAATAAATCGAACAACCTCATTCGGTTTATATGCTTTAGCTAAACTCTTTTCATATACATCTTTATAAATAGATTCCTCATTACTAGTGTCTACCTGATCTCTATTTAATAATTGTCTTCCTTGCTCTACGATTTTTTCGATTGCTGATGGTTCATTAGAATTATCATAGCTTTCTGCAAAAGCTGTAAAAGATGTGAAAAATAATGAGGTTAAAGTTGCAGTGGTCATAACCTTAAATGCAGTTGTTTTTCTGTTCTTCATATTAATCCTCCCCCTAGATGAGTCGATGAACTTGTTAATTCTTTGCTCAATTAATAATTTAATTTATTATTAAAAATTTTCTTAATAATACAAATTAATATTACTAGAGGTCGACAAAATCGTACATTGGGGTAAATTACGACTTTTCATTCGATTTATTTCACCAAAATCAGATACATTTTTGTAGAAATTTGATGATTAAAATTGATATTAGAAGAATATTGTAAAAAAATTGTAGTAAAGATAGATATTTTGTATTAAATTGTAGTTTTTCATTTGGGCAAATATTAAGAATTTCAAAGAAATACATTAATTAAATTTAATAATATATAATTATATTTTTATGAATTCTTAAAGTAAGTAGTTTAATAGTATTCTTGTGGCTGAAGTATTACAACATAAAAAGCCCCGTAAATGTTAGTAGGTGACTAACCTTTACGGGGCTTTACACTAGGTAAGATAACTTTTTATTTAACTGAAATATTAATCTCGTCAAACTAATAAAGAAACCAATAAATGGTTTCCCAGACTGTTGACAAACGCTCGCATTCTTCGTTACACCTGTTTGGGGTACTCATTACCGTCTATGGTAACTTCGCGCCTTGAATGACAAGCTTTTACAATCAATCTGAAACCCAGATTTTTGGGACTTTGTCTACACACTGAAGCACCAATAAAATGGTTTCCTTATAATTAGTTTAAATCATCATTTTACCTTATCCTCTTAACCTCTTTATTAGTATTCTTTCATAATGAATCTATTACTTCTTTAAAATTTAGTACCTCAGTGCATCCTCTTTTCACTAGCTCCATTCTGAATAGCTTCTAAAAAAACTTCAATCAACATCAATGTGAAAAAAAAATAGACTGTCGAGAAAGTCTCGACAGCCTGGCGTGACACAAGAAGAGTCCCACTTTTATAACTTAAATAAATCATCATCTGAAACAACTACTGTTTCATGATGAACAAATTATTTTCGTTTGAACGTTACATAAATCGTATGATTTCTCGTTACGTTCGTAAATGTATAGGTATTGTTTTTAGGCTTCACATTCACTCCGTCAACCTTCAACGTAGCGATTGTATAACCTTTTTTCGGTGTGATCTTAAACGTTTTATTTGTTCCATCAGCTACTGTAACTTTGCTGCTTGGGCTAATTGTACCGTTTTTACCCGCCGTTACAGTAATCGTATGAACGATTTTCTTAAATGTTACATTGATCGTACGATTCTTCGTTACGTTAGTTAAAGTGTAGGTGTTGCCTGTAAACTTCACATTCACACCATCTACCTTTATCGTATCGATTTTATATCCTTTTTTCGGTGTGATCGTGAACGTTTTATTTGTTCCGTCAGCCACTGTAACTTTGCCGCTCGGGCTAATTGTACCATTGCTTCCTGCTGTTACTGTAATCGTGTGAACGATTTGCTTGAACGTTACATTGATTGTATGATTCTTCGTTACGTTTTTGAACGTGTAAGTATTGTTTGTTAACTTGGCATTAACACCGTCAACTATGAATGAAGCGATCTCATATCCTTTTTTCGGTGTGATCGTAAACGTTTGATTTTCACCGTATTTCACAGGTACGCTACCGCTAGGGCTAATCGCCCCGTTGCTTCCTGCTGTTGCTGTGATCGTGTGAACGATTTTCTTAAATGTTACGTCAATCTTATGATCACTCGTTATGTTCGTTAACGTGTAAGTGTTGTTTGTTGCCTTTGTATCCACACCGTCAACCTTCAACGAAGCGATTTCATATCCGATGTCTGGTGTGATTATGAACATTTGATCTGTTAGCTCATTCACTGTAACCCTTCCACTCGGGCTAATCGTACCGTGATCACCTGCAGTAACCATGATCGTGTGAAGGATTTGCTTAAATGTTACGTTAATCGTATGATCACTTGTTACATTAGTTAACTTATATGTGTTGTTTGTTGCCGTTACAACCACACCGTCAACTTTCATCGTTGCGATTTCATATCCTTTTTCCGGCGTAATTGTGAACGTTTGATCCGTTCCATCATTCACTGTAACTTTTCCAGTCGGGCTAATTTTACCGTGATCACCTGCAGTTGCTGTGATCGTGTGAACGATTTGTTTGAATTTTACATTGATTGTATGATTGCTTGTTATGTTAGTAAATGTGTAGGTGTTGTTTGTTGCCTTTGTATCCACACCGTCAATTTCCAACTTAGCAATCTCAAATCCCTTGTCCGGTGTGATTGTGAACGTTTGGTCTTTTCCATGATCCACTAAAACGCCGCCGGTCGGACTAATTGTACCGAAATCACCTGAAGTTGCGATGATCAAATGTGACAACTCGTCACTTACGAAAATATCAAATGTAGCATCGATATAACCTGGTGCGGAAACTGTAAACTTATAATCACCTAATTCTTTGAACAATGATCTATCAACAAATGTCAACTCAGTAGTTGAAAGCGTGTATTTGCTTGGATCAACTACTTTGCCATTCAACGAAATAACTGGTGCTTTAGCAAACCATGCTGAATCCGATTTGTAGCTTATCGTAATTGGTTTAGATTCTTGAATATAGGCAATTTTTGAAGCAAACAGTGGTGCATTATCCTTAACTACTTGAGTTACACTCGTATCTGGATAGCAATATGCTTTAAATTTAACCTCAAAATTCCCTGTCGCTGGAAACGCCGAACTTGGCAATGTAAGATTAATATTATTCTCATTTGACGATATAGTTGTATCAGCCTTAATTGATACTCCATTTACTGTAATATCACCTAAAGCTGCTTTAGCAGCTGTTGCCCATCTCATGTTTTCAGCATTGTTCGGTATAGTAATAATTACCGACTTGCCAACTCCACTTGGTGTCACAGAAGGCGTAGGTGCTTTTCTTTGAGTAAATGGTTGAGCAATTGTAATAGGCGTAAAGTATGGCGATTTGAACTTAATGTTCTTATTACCTTCAGCAGTATTCGATTGCGTTGCGTTTCCATCTATCGATACTGTTCCCGTACCATTTGTTACTGATGTTGTTACAAATGGTTTTACGGAGTTAACTGATGTAAATTGAATTGTAACATCGCCATTGTCAGCTGTTTGATCTGACGTTGACGCAAGTAAAAGTGAACTTCTCCATAACGGATTATCGGAACCGCTAATTGTATAAGTTAAAGTGTCACCAAACTGCGGTGTTGCTGCAGGCATAGATAGTGTAATTGCAGGCGCAGGTTGCGGTGTAACAGTTGTATTTACTGTATTGTCCGCATAACCAGGAGCTGTAACAATTAAACTCCTTGGAACTGCAGCACCACCATCTGTTCTTACCAAGTCATATGGAATCGTTAATGTTCCTTCTTTTTCATCAATTACAACTCTAGTTTTGATGGAATTTCCACCAAATTTAATATTGCCACTAGTCTTTACTGCAGATATCCAATCAGTTGCTGCTGGATCAGGATTAAATGACATAACTAGGTCTTGGCCAGCAAAAATTGTATTTGCCGGTTTCGTCAGTGTTATACCTTGCTTGTATAGCGGCTGAGCGACTGTCGCAGTTTGGTAATTCGTTGCAATTATATTGATCGTTATGCTTCCTGGCGCTATAATCAGTGATTTACCAATCTGAATAGGCGTTCCAGGAGCACCAATCGTGATGTCTTTAGATTCAAAGTCTGCTCTTTGAATCGTAGTACTGCCAACTTGTATGGCTGTAATCGCATCTCTCCACGCTTGTGTATCATTAGTAGCTCCAACCCCAATAGAAATCGGGTTTGAGTTGTTATCATTAAAGAATCGATTCGATTCAGCAGTCAATACTGGAGCCGTGTTAGCATAAATTCTTTGTGCAAATGTATACGATGAATAATTGTTCGCCTCTATTTTAATATTCCAATCATAGATATATCCTCCGACTAGTTTTGAAGGTGTCGAGAAAACCCCTGCCGGAATAGTAAAGTTAAATGTTGTTGAATTTGCGGGTGTCACTTGGTTAAATAAGGCTGCAAGTTCAGTTCCCTTATAGGTTGCAACAACATTATTATCTGGATCTGTTAAAGTTATTGAAGAAATATTTGGCTGCCAGATATCGCGATAATGTGCGGCTGTAGAGCCTGTACCATCTGCGCGGCTAAACGTTAACGCTTTTCCAATTGTTGGAACATTATTTGGTGTAAGTAGATTAAAGCTATTCCCTATACCATCTTGCATTTTAAATTTCAATGTGCGATCCATATAGCCCGGAGCTTTAAACGTAATTGTATGCACTCCAGATTTTTTGAATAATGATGGATCAAATTCGTATTGTCCTTTGTTATTAACAACTTTTTCAACAATCGAATTTTGTGAGACGCCATTATATACATTCGTAGCTGCTTTACTGTCGACACCATCAATAAGAATTTGTCCGCCAGCACCGTCTACAGCTGCCCTCCAAGCAGTATCTTCTATTTGCGTAATTGTAGAAGCACCCGTTGCAGCATCTGGAGTTTTGTAAACTACAGAAAACAATTGAAACGGATTTACTTTGCCGTAATATACTAAGGCACTACTATCGCTTGATTTGATATATGGTACTTGTTTTACGACCGTGTTAAATGCGGTTAAATCGGAACCACTTGGCAAAGTACTAAATCCGGTTAATTTAATCTCTTTACTCGTCGTTAATACCATATTTCTTTCTAATGCTCCTGCATTAGGAGCAGTTGTATTGAATTTGCCGAAGTTTTTGACAATGTAACCAAAATCATTATAATCAATTACTTGGTCAAAGTTTAAATCAGCTGCCCTTGTGTAAGTTGACGGTGTGGCAACATAAGCATTGTATGCAGCACTTTCTGCCTCGATGTCTCTCATATCGATTACATCATCGCCATTCACGTCACCTGCAAGCATAATACCTTTAGGAACTGTATAGTTCCCACCTGCTGCGTAGTTATATTGTCCCATGTTGTTCACGGATAATGTTCCGTAGTAATTGAAATGACCTGGCATTTTCATTGTAAAATTATACGGCATAGTGCCCGCTTGCATTGGAAGGTCTGTTGTAAACAAACCATTCTGAGTTAAGCCAGGATTTGAACTACTAGCACTAATTTCAGGGTCTGGAGCTTTTTTCAATACTGAAGTAATACCGCCTGTATTAGGATCTTCAAATTTTATCTCGACGCCTGTGCCATCAGCCGTAATCGGTGCTGATATACCGCCGTATGATGGAGATGTCGGATTAGTTTGGAAACCTTCAGGTCTAATACTTCCGCTGATATAAGCTCCGCCTTTAATATAAAGTTTTTTATCAAGGAAGGTTGGGACACGATCCATTCCCAAATTACCACCGCTATAAGTTGTGATTTCCGGGATATTAGCCGATCCAACAAGCCATAATGTATCGTATCCGGAATCGTTTGTAACTTTGTAAGTGATATCAAGAAGAGGCATTTCCTGTGCAATGCCGTCGCTCATTGTATCTGCTGAATTCAATACACCTTGGGCTTGAACTCCTGCAGGAAGATTGAAATTGAACATAAAATCACCATTTATGTCCAGTTCTTTATGAATCCAACTTTTATCTGTTGTAATTCCTTTAGATGCTAAAAATGCTTTATATTTTGCACTAAAGTCAATATCTGTAATATCTGCAAACGGAAGCTCATCGATATAGAACTTCGCACCTACAACATTTTTAGGATACTTAATAGATAGCGTTGATTTAAAGTTATCACCTTTAGAAACTAAAGTTTTGTCAACAATGAATGCAGGGTCAATCCCGTTTAAAGTCGTCGATCCTGGTGAATCAAGCCGTGCAAATCTGTTAACTACATACTCGTTTCCTTTTTTAACAAAGTAATAAAATTTTGCTTGAGTTTCAAGATTTCCTGCATAGGAATAATCTTCTGGATAAATTCTGAACTGTGTTCCATAGTTTTCTTTATAAGGATCAGCATCTGTATTTACGACGTCATCCTTGGATAGTCCAAATTTAAATTTTCCGTCTTCATCTAAGTTCAGGAAGTAATTAACATAAGGTGCGTCGTTTGAGTCACCTAACATACCATCAATTTTCCCTAAAGATTGACTCACTTCAGTATCCGTGTCATAAACTGGTGGTTTAGGAACTAATGTTTCATGTCCAACATTCTTCATATAATCAACATTTGAGTCGTAAGCTTTTCCGGAGAACCATTTTAGCGCTCCATCCGTGACAGGACCGTTCGGGTCAATCTCATAAATACCTTGATCGCTGCCTGCATCCATTTGCATAGTCGGAGCAGTATTATCAACATAAACTGAGCTGTTTAATTCATAAAGCTTGCCAGTAGAAGCGTCTACTGCTCGAGCTTGTATGACGTATCCACCTTCATCAGCTATTTTTGTCTGTGACGATTGTTGAGTTAGCTTCACAGTCAGATTCGGATCATCCTTGGAAATAGGAGTCGGATAAGGGTTATAAAATCCGTTTAGCATAAAAGGTACATGCTTTAAATCTCCTAGCGTAAAGGAAGAAGGGCTGTATGACCCTATAAAACCTACATAATTATTACCTGTTATATCCATAACATAAAGTCTGAGACCAAAGGTAGGGTCAATCGGACTTTTCACTCTAATTCCTGCAAAGGCTGCCGGCAGAACGGCGAACGTATTAGGATTAAAGTTCTTATTACCACTAAGTGTAAATGCTTTTCTTTCAACCTTGAACTCTATCCCTCTACTTTGAATGTTAATAGCAAGAGGCATACGATAGGTTTCAGTTGGGCTAGCAGCATTAACAAAGTTTATATACGCCTCATAGTATCCACTTGCAGCCGAAGCAGGCATAGTGAATTTTGTTAAAAGATGAACCGTGCCACCAGCTGGAACAGAGATCGAAGTTAATTCCGTTGCAGGTGATGTCGCATCACTTATACTAATTTTAGCGCCTTCCTTTGCACCATCTTGTCCGTTACTTACATACGTATCCTTAAAGAAAACGCTCTTTGTGTCGAAAGTTTTAGCCGTTGCACCATTATTGGTGATATACAAGTCGCCCGTTTTCGTAGCAGTACCGTCTTCTTGACGCGGTGTATAGCCAAACGAAAATGAAGAAGTTGTATTTTCTACACTAATAATATTTGAACTGGATGACTGATCGGTTGATGAGCGTGATTGAATAAAGTCCTTTACTTTAAATAGCATATCTGAATGCACGGCTTGATAAGGATCCGTTTTACCAGAACCAATTTGAAATACACTTTGCTCCGTGCTAATAGGGTCTGAGGTTTGCATCAATGCTGCTTTAATATCCTCAGGCTTATAGTTCGGATGAGCAGACAAAATCAATGCAGCCATACCAGCAACATGAGGAGTTGCCATTGATGTACCTGACATCGTTTGATAAGCATTCGAGTAGTCTTTATTAGTTGGATCAAAAATATCGTAAGGCGCGGACGAGTAAATATCGACACCAGGCGCAACAACATCCGGCTTAATTGCCAATGAACCTGTAACTGGACCAGTCGAGCTAAAAGGCGCTAGCGTATTTCCGCCCATCAAGTAGTTTCTTGCATTCGTCACAGAAATCTTCTTAATTGCACCGCTTTTAAATGCATTATAAAAGTCTGTTCCGTCATTCTTGCTTATTTGCAATGTGTAGACTGCCCCGCCAAATGGGCCAAGAAAGAATGGATAAAACCCTTGTTCATCAACGATAAGATCTGGATTGTCGTTTGGTGTCCACAAAATCATGGCTTTAGCATGTTGGCCAGCTGCATTCATCATAAGCTCGTTAACAGGCCCAGCACCTCGCTTTACAAGTACGACTTTATCTTTAACGCTGATATTTTTATTTTTTAGATCATCATACGAAGCATTAGTTCCGTATCCAGCGTCGACAATGTCGTACTGAGTCGAACCACTTAGCTTCGTATTTGAATCCGAAAAATCGTTTCCAATCAAACGAGTATTCGTAATGGCAAATGATTCTTGTTCAGTTGTACCATAGGAATGAATATCGAATGTTGGAACTTGTTTCGGGTAAGTAATAGCTCCGACTGTAATCGCTTTAGCAGCAGCACCCGGGGTTCCTACTGTGCCAACACCTGGACCGGCGTTACCCGCAGCAATAACAGCTGTTACGCCAAGGTCAGTAATGTTGTTGATTGCAACGGCATTGGAAGATAACGAATCGTTAAGATTCATACCAAGTGATAAGTTAATCACTTTACAACCATCCTTGTATGATTGTTCGATTCCGGCAAGAACAGCCTCATCAGTACCACCGTAAGGACCTAATACACGATAAGCATATAACTGTACTTCAGGTGCAACACCTCTTAGAGCATACGGAGAGTTGTTACGTGATTGACCTGCAATTGTACCGGCAACATGAGTTCCATGTGAAGTAATATATTGATGGTAATCTGTCGGGAAGCTTTGATCTCTCTGATCAGGCGGAAGTGCATCGTTTGCATTCTTCGCAGCCAACCAGTCAGAATATACTGTTTCCATTGGGTCGTTGTCATTGTCTACAAAATCTTTACCGCCTTGATATACACCAGCGATGTCTGGGTGGTTATAGTCAAGTCCTGTGTCAATAACACCGACTTTTACGCCCTTACCTGTAATATTTTCATTTTGAAGATCGTGGATTTTCAACCAATCGAGAACTGCCGTTTCACCTGATTGAGGGCCTTCTGGACCTGGAGTTGAAACAGGAACAGTATTCGAGCTTACTGAATTTCCTGATTTAGCAGTGCTATCAGTTGTACCGGTAGTCGATTGTACGTTACTACGATTCGAACGTATAACGGGCAATAAATTTGGATTCTCTTGTTGCTCGGAAATCTTTCCATCACCTGTAACGCTCGATGGAACATCAATCGCCTGTGTAGAAGGAATTGGAGCATACTTTACATTAAGGTAAACGCTCTTTACGTACGGCAATGCCAATAAATCATTAATAGCATTACTAGGTATTTTAACAGCCATACCGTTAAATACTTTAGTATATTCAGTTCCTATTTTAATAGGATTCGTTACACCTGTGGCTCTCATTGTTCTAGACTCATTACTTACGAAACTCTTAAAATTGCTATGAGTTTCATTGACGGCATTCTCAGCGCTATCAAGTGTTTGTTTAGTAACAGATAATGCGTTAACACCAGCTGATGAAGCATTTTTTTGATTTTGCATTTGGATTGCAGCTGGATCAACATCAAATTGAACAATTAAATCTAGCATTTTTGATGATTCTAGTAGCTTCGGGTCAAACTGAAGCTTCTGCAAATATAAGTTCTGCAATTGTCCCGCTTGACTCTGTTCAAAGTTGCTGTAGCTACCTAATTGGGTAGACGTACTAGTAGTGTTTACAGTTTTAGCAGAATAATCTGAGCTGCCAGCTTTTCCACCTGTCATAGCATACGTCGAAACCGTGTTGCCTAACAGAGTGAAAGATGCAAGTAATGTTGATATGATCATTCTATTCATTTTACGTTGCCTCATACATTATTCATATCCTCTCGTAAATATAATATAAAGAACAAATACTTCAATTCCCCTATTTACTTCCCCCCTAAAATAACTAACTTCAAAACTTTTTATAATGTTTAGACAATTTTCTTGCTATATTAAATTATACTTTGGGGTTATATAGGCAGTAAATTGGGGAAATTCCGGGAAAAATGGCAATAAATTTTGATATTTTTTAATGATAAATTTAGAATTTGTAGAATATTCCATCTTTTTCTATTGATTCACTTGGATTATTAATTTGGGGAAATTCCGGGAAAAAGGATAATAACTGTTAATATTTATTAGAAAAATTTTAAAATATATAGATTATTCTCATTTCCCACTTTGTTTCAATTGGATTATCTAAAATAGAATTTGAGGGAATTCATGGTCTGGTATAATCCTATTTTTACAGAATACAATATTTTCCAGGAAAATTATAAGGTTTGTGTCCTCTGCCATGATGCTTGCCTTCAACCTATGAGTAGGTCAAAAGGGACCTCTTTAGGTTGCTCTAGAAAAAATATACAGCGTCGAGAACAAAAAAAAGACAAGAATACGAAATTGTATCCTTGTCTTTTATTATTTGTAAGGGAATGCTTGTAATTTAAAAAAAGATAATTTAATCGCTTTACTTGCAAAAAGGGTGTTTATTTCAATTTATTTAAAATTTGTGGAATATTACCATTCAGAATGATTTTTTAAAAAAGCTGACGAATTTTCCGGCAAATTACTTAATCGCTAGAACTTAGTTGTACTGGATACTAATTAAAACTTTGTCCGATTGCTCTTCATCTATCTCACTACATTTTCTTACTCTCAATTTTAAGAACTTTTCAACTAAACAAAATAAAAAAACTCGCATTTTCCTCTCATGACTAAAAATCACGAGAATCAAGTACGAGTTGATTAAGCTAATTTGCTGGTTAAGGGAGAAGGAACCCAAAGATATACCGGAACCTTATCAGGAAATAGTAAAAAACAAACAATTTCAAAAAGTTATGGATTTGCTGTCAAAAAAGAAGATACAAAAATCAACTTTTCTTCTGAATCTAACAAATTATTGAAAGCAAAACTAATTGTCCGATTAGAAATTAATATTTTCGATTTTGGAAAAGCGTATCATAAGAATAAGCCTGATTATGTAAATCGCATGGAAAAAGAATTGAGCGCTCATTTGAATAATTTGGCAGTAAGAACGATTGAGACGATGCAAAAAGCCAATTGTGACATTCTTGGTATCGGTAAGGAGTTAAGGGCTCACCATCCGAACATTTGAAGGTCTTTGGATTGGCAGAAAGACTATCCACGCATGTATATAGAACCGAAATTTAAAGTACAAATTATTAATTCAAATGTTGAATAACATTGTAACTGCTAGCTTCAAGGGATTATCACACTAAGTGGCACTGATTTTTTTCGTTTTTTTTTGCAAAAGGATCATTGAGTCCTGATACAAAAAAACTAGAACAAAAACTTTAAAATGAGTTGCGACACGCACTCAACATGAACAGAGTGTATGTGGCAATACATGAGATGTTGGTGAGACATTTTACAAAAGGCTGATTTCGAAAATCTCGTTGCTTTTTAAAATTCATTTAGAATTTTTCAATCCGCACTATAATTTATAACCTATTTTCTCTAATCAGAGATAATCCATAGAATTGCTGTTCAGTTTTCGTTCAATCCAAAAAGGAAAATGGTAATTTAAATATATTGTAGTTTATTTTATATCTAAAAAATAACCCTTTATTCCATTTGGAATAAAGGGTTATTTACATAGTAGCTTTTTATATAAAGCGACTGTTAGCGTACAGCGTAGGTCTTAATAATAGTCTGTTCGATTTGACTGCCGTTTGCGTCCCATGCTTTGATGCGAAGCGAAACGTAGCCAGAATCTGGGTTTTTCACCCACACTTTGTAGTGGCCATCTTTCCTGTCATCCACCTTCGTGTTGCTCCATGTGTTTCCGTCGTCAGTTGAAACTGCGACCTCGACCCCTTTAATGTCTGGGGTATCACCTGATTGAAGTACGAATGATAGATCGAAATGGTCGGTAATGCCACCCTTTGCCGTGTTCTCACTATCTAGGCCAATGTCATACTTCGGGTACAATAGCGCAAGGTTTTCTTGCCCATCTGTTGGTCGCTGGGACTTGAACGTCCAAGCTGTGCTGGTCGTTGTACCCAGAGTGAACCCGAAATAATCTATGTGCGATGTGTCCGCCGTGATCTTATAAGTCGCCGGATTTGGGCTGACCGCAAACGTTCTCTGATTTTGGTCCAATAACTGAGAGCGGAGAATCCCGTCTTGGTACAACCTCCAAGTGGCCTTGTTTGGAGAATTTGCGAAAATCACGCCGTAGTGCCCCTCGCTATCACTAAACTCAGTCATGTTAAGGTTTAAAGTGTCTCCTTCGCGATACGCCCAGCCGCTTTTTTCCGGTCTAGATGGAGCGATCGCCGCGCCCATCCAAGTCTCTTCTTTTTTGTCGCCCGGCGAGTAGATGCGATATGTGTCCTTCAAGTTAAGTGAAATATCTTTAACGTCTGGATAGTACTGATGGGCCCATCTCATAATCTTCATATCCGTCTTGTTGCCTGTGGAGTACCACTCTTCCCGGTCCGGTGTTTTTTCCTCGAATTTATCCAAGACCGCCACGAAGCCACCTTCGTCCTTACGTAATGCCACGGCCCAGTCGCCAGACTTCAACCAGCCATTTGGCCTGCGGTAGTGGGCCTTCACTACAGTCGAGTTTTCTTCTGTCACCGCGTCGACAGGGTTATCCGGAATTTCACCATTAATCATTGACGCATAATTGTACACGTACGGACTGTTGGCGATTCCATGCAACTTGATCCAGGTAGGACCACCCGCGATTCTGTTGAAGAGCACTTCTCCGTCGCTTTGGCCAAGAGTATAGGCCGGGATGACAACATTGTCAATTGTAAATACACCTAGATTGTACCTCTCCCCGTTGTTATTGACGACGATCACTCCAGCCGCGCCAGCACTCATAACTGCTTTTATTTGGTCTCTCGGATTCTGTTTCGAATCGCGGGTGACGACCGCTAGCTTGCCATGGATGTCTATGCCGCTGAGATCCGCAGGCAGTGCCACGCCAACGTTGACCGCTTGGAGTGTCATATCGCCGTCCAACTTATGCGCAAAGGACACTGGTAAAAGCGGAATCGACTCGTTCTTCTTGTCATCATAGGATGCCTTGATTGCAGGGGCGTAGTTGCGAGAATGGAAGTTGAACTCGAACTGACCAACATTATTTGGCGCCTTGACTGGCAACACGTAGGCGTGGGTATCGCCATTAAAATTCCTCATGTAGTCAACTCCGCCGTGGTTTGTGTCAATCCGCTCGCGGACTCCAAATTTCCAAGAGTGCTTTTCGGACTCCTTAGGTGTTGTAACTTTTACCTCCTTGGCTAAACGGGCATCAAACGTGATCTCTTGGTTCTCCTTACTCTTTAGCTCGATCATAGGCACTGAGGCTAGGGTATAGTTCTGAGCAATTCCGGCCTTGTCATTTGTATTTAGTGTACTAATTACCGCGTAACGTCCCGGTTGCAAGGATAATTTGGTCATCCCGCTGCTACTAGGAGTGACCTGTTTACCAGTCCCCGTGTCAAGGTTGAACCACACTAAATCGCCTCCAGCCGGTTTTCCGTTGCGATCGATCTCATTAATATTTAAATCAACTAAATCTTGTATTGTTGCACCAATGGTCGTGTTAATGATTTTATTGTCACTCGAAGTAGCTTTAACCACTGCTTGATAATCGCCGCTTTTAACGCTAAGTGCTGGATTAAACGTTACATTCATCGCACTGCTGCCATGTGCTGGGACAGTGACCACTGACTGGCTGAGTTTAAACATTCCAGAAGGAGCCGCTGTTAAATCCTCTGCCTTGGCTGTCATTGTGAGATTCAATGTGATCGCACTGTCGGATGGGTTGACATAATTATATGTCTTTACGATAGGCTGAGTAGTAGTAAACCCTGCTCCCATACTAACGACTGCAGGACTGCTATAGACGTTAGCATCTAATGCTTTCGAAATATCTACCCGTCCGCCACCCTGTTGATAA
>NZ_NUHI01000011.1:0-54015 GCF_002575105.1 Bacillus sp. AFS053548
ATGGGCACAACCTTAAAATTGTCAAAACTGCAATTAAAATTAGAGAATCGCAATTAAAAACACCGAAACTTCAATTAAATTCCAAAGAAACGCAATTAAAATGAAATATTACCCATACCAGTTAAGGTATAAGAGCTAAAAATGATAAAATGGTAGCTAATTTTAAATGGAAAACTTGCTAATATGTTCCAACTCTTACTAAATCGAAAAAAAGTCTGTTATTTTCCAATAAAAAGGGCAATCATTTTAACTACAATTGATCATCTCAGCTGGATACCTCCCACTAACCGAGGCATCCACATTATTTTTTGAATTAAAAAGGGGGCCGCCCTCATGTCAGTTATCCTGACTTATGAGACAGCCCCAATCTATTCCAGTACATTTTACCGATGAATATTATCTTTTTAAACTTTATTGAATTTGACAACAGTTATAGTAGTCGTAGGACTCACATTTCCACTCTTATCCGTAGATGTTATTGTTAAAATCGTTCCAGCTTTTAAGTTAGAATTAATTGTAATCGTAAATTTACCACTACTACTAGCAGTAGTAGTTACTTCCCCAAATTTAGTAGAATCACTCTTAACAACTACTACAGATCCTGGTTCAGCTGTTCCTGTAATAACCTCAGTTTTATTCGTTACCGTATTAACAGTTGGTGCTGCTGGAGGTGTTTTGTCTATTACTGTTACTTCAACTTTTGCACTACTATTTCCTGCCGAATCAGTAGAAACAATTGTTAATACTGTTCCAGCTAATTGTTTTGGAATTAATACGTCAAAACTTCCATTACTATTTGTCTTTGCTGAACCAATAGCTTTATTTCCTACAGAAACGATAATTGTCGATCCTGCTTCGGCCGCCCCAGTTACATGTATGTCAGAATCACCCACTACATTAACAACTGGTTTGATAGGAGCTGTTTTATCTACTACAATTACTTCAGTTATTGAACTATTATTACCTGCGTTGTCTGTTGAAAAAACTGATAATATTGTTCCTGCACTTTGTTTTGAAGATAATAAAACAGTGAAGTCACCATCTTGATTTGTTACTGCTTGACCTAGAATGACAATCCCTTTTGAAACTGTGATTGTTGTTCCCGGCTCTGCTTTTCCTGTTACATAAGTACTATTGTCTTGTACTTCATTTACGACAGGAGCATTCGGTGCTGTTTTATCTACTACAATTACTTCAGTTATTGAACTATTATTACCTGCGTTGTCTGTTGAAACAACTGATAATATTGTTCCTGCACTTTGTTTTGTATCTAATAAAACGCTGAAGTTACCATCTTGATTTGTCACTGTTTGACCTAGAATTACGATGCCCTTTGAAACTGTGATTGTTGATCCCGGCTCTGCTTTCCCTGTTACATACGTACTATTATCTTGTACTTCATTTACAACAGGTGCGTTTGGCGCAGTCTTATCACTTACAATTACTTCTACTCCATCACTTTCATTATTTGCTGAGCCAAGTGCTGTTACTACAATTTTCGTACCAGCTGCTTGTTTTGTAATTTTCATTTCAAAGTTTCCAGTTTGATCCGCCATTGCATTAGCAATTTCATTACCATTTACTTTTGCAATTACTTTTGCACCTGCTTCAGATGTACCGGTAATTTTCTCATCTTGATCAGAAATAGCATTCACTACAGGAGCTTTTGGAGCAGCAGTTTGAGTTCCTACTAATTCTTTCGTATCCCTTACTCGTATACGATTTCCTTCTGAGAATTTACCTGCTAGACCTGTTGCTTCTAATGTATCCCCAATATTCAGGTTTGGTACAGGTCCACTTTGGTTCACTACGTATCCATCTGTAAATACTAATGTTGGTCCTGAACCATCATCAATTATATAAGAGTTATCGTCATACTTAGAAACAACTTTACCAGTTACTTTAATTAATTGGCCTTGATTCTCTTCATTAGTTGAATCCTTTGTACTAACAACCTTCGCTTCGATTGGCGTTCCTTTACCTAGATTTACAACACTCTCTGTAAAACTACCAAACTCTAATTCGAAGTTATTTTCAAATATTTTTATATGGCCATATATGCGTACCTTATCGCCAACTTGTAAACTTCCTGCTGGCACATCATTAAAGGCCATAATTCCACCAGTTTCATCTTGAATGTAAGCAGCATCAAAGAATGAAGTAGCTGTTACAGTTCCCTCAACAACAGTGTTCGTTCCTTCTGCAAGCTTACGGGCATCACCAATCGACTTTACTTCGGGATCAAGATGAGACAACCAGTTCACAACGTTTACTGCAAAAGGGTCATTACCTTTTGGATTATATGTTTGATCCATTTGTTTATCATTAAAGATATTCATACCTGAAACGAATACTCTACCATTTCCAACTTGTTCAGAAGCAATGATCGGAATACTAGAGCCTCCAGTGACTTGCTCTAATGCTGGACCATTTTTTCCATTCGAAGTTTGAACATTGTATTTTACAGTATCCGATTTAATAGTAGTTGTATCTTGGAATGTTGATTCATTTCCTTGAACTAGAACTTTTACAGTATGACTGTCTGTTAATGGAACTTTATTCCCTGAACCATCATTTTTAGCAAGACTTGATCCACTATAAAACTCAATCGGTTGAATGAAATCCGTTAACGTTGTTTTTTGATTCGGCGTTGGGTGTAATCTAACCGCATAATTAGCAGTCAGTGGTGTTCCCCAGAAGTTACCGTCATGTGTTTCATCAAAAATCCCATCATTGTTCACTAAAATACTTGAACCTACACCTGATAAAATACTATTTATATTTTGATTTGTAGCACCAAAGTTACTCTTTTCTGTCAGTAATAAAGAACCACCATTTTTCACGAAATTATTAATCTCTGAAATTTCACTAGCAGAATATGCTGTAGCCGGGTGTGTAACGACTAATACATTAACATTCTTTAATACTTGTTCTGTAAGTGGTGAAGAATTTTCTGCTACAGTATAACCTTGTTGCTTCATTAACGTTGTAAATAATTTAAAGTTATCTTTATATGTGCCAGTGTCTTGTTTCGAATTCTCATTATTGTGAGATCCATCAATCATTACAACTTTGTTTAATGGAGCTTTAATTGTAAATGATTGCTCGTATTTATTATTACCGAGATCGTGCCCATCAGCTGCTGATAAAACAACAATGATTTTATGTGTACCTGGAACTGGATCCGTCCATGTAACACTAGCACTTGCTGATGAATTAGATGGAAGCGAATCGATTGAAGCATCTGCAATAAAATGATTAGCATCTATACTATCATAATAGAAATGAGCAGTTACTTGTTTAACATCTAAAGATCCTTGGTTACTTATTCCCGCTGTTAAATTAGCTGAAAGTCCACCAATAATCGCGCCATCCTTCGTCGTAACATCACTAACTTTTACTGCTAAGTCTTTTTGTTGTGACCAAATTGGTGCAGAGTAAATTTGGTCTCCATCCTTTTGTGTAACTTTAACAACGAACCATTGTTGTCCGCCAACTACAGTAAAGCTTGGCTTCCAATTAAATGAAGTCGCATCACTTGTCGGAACATACTTGTCTACCACTGTTCCATGATTTGTAATTAATTCTACTTTTGCGATTGCATCGTTAGAAGCAGTTTTAATATAGCTATAATCAGGATCACTAGCTTGCTCTAAAACTGGGTCTTTACCTGAAATATTAAAATCTAACGTATCAGTATCTACTGTTGATCCCATATAAAAACCACTTGCGGATACATCTAATGAAAAGTTTGGATCCTCTGACATATAAACACGTCTATTTTTCATTGCATCAAGAAGAGCATCTTGACTTAAATCTTTTGCTACGATTACAGTACGCTTTTTCGTTTGACCCCATGTTGCATCATGGTTATCTTCACCATAAGTTGGAGCAACGTGCCAGCCGATATCAAGAGCACCATAGTAGCTATCTTCTGTATTCGCATATGAATACTTACCTGATCCATTCCCTACTTCAAGCATTGTGAATAGCTTGTCTAAATTTTTGTTATAAGGGATGAAGTTATCAAATGCATTTGCAGACATTTTTGGATGGTTGAATTGTGCTACGATATTGTCATATGTTAGTACCCATCCATAATACTTTTGTAAATTTTGATAAGCGCCACCATCGACAACACGATCAATGAAATTTTCAGTTCCGAATACATTTGAGTGACCCCATGTAGTTGATGTCATTTCAAACGCAGGGAAAACTACGAATTGACCATCCTTCGTATATTGTTTTGCTAAATCTTTTGTTAACTGCCAATCAGTCCCACCTGTTCTCTCTTTAAAACCTTTATGATCAACAGTATCTTTATTAACAAGATCTGCATCGATATCGTGAGAGTGGTCTGAGAAGGCAAAGAAATCATAATGATACTTTTCAGCAGCTTTTAATGCTTCTTCAGGACTACCTGCAGCATCATGTGAAATATTCGTATGGTTATGTGTCGTTCCACGGTAATGATTTCCACCAGTAAATCTTTCTGTAACTGTGAATTTCCATGTAAAGGTAGAAGGATTATTTAATTTATCCTTTGCAGATACCGTTATTGTATGGTCACCTTCAGTTAATTCATTAGCAATTGTAAGATTTAATTTAATTTCTGTATCATTAATTGTTGCGTTTGAAGTTTTATCTTGACCATCGATTGAAATAGTCGCTGATGAAAGATTGATTCCACTTGGATCATCCATTTTTACAACGAGTTCAGGATGTCTTGAATCAGTTTTATCACCATTTGCAGGTAACTCATTAAAAAATTTAGGACCATCTTGATCATCTACTACATTCACTTCAAATGGTTTTGAAGAACTACCTACAGCTTGTTTGCCTTCTGCATTTTCCGCTTCAATATAATAGTAGAATTTTACTTTTGGAACATCCGCTTCTAAAATTTTCCCATTGTAATTAATATGGTCTGCAGTGTCCATGATCACTGAATGATAAGAAGTCTCGTTTTCTCCTTTATAATAAAGCGTAACTGAATCTGCGTTCTTTGCAATCGCATTAAACGAAGCATCCATTCCTGTATAAGCTTTTGTAATCGGAGTATGAGTTAAAACTAATTGACCTTTTACATCACTTGCATTTCTAGGTATAAGTAGATATCCACTAGTAAAAGGTGCAGCTTTTTTATATTGATTGACAATACCTGTAAAAGTGTAAGTTTGACCTTGTTCAATATTCCCTAAGGGTCCTTGAATACGTACGATCGCTAAATTATCGCCTGATTCGTCGCTTACTGTAATATCATAATTTGGACCATCTGATGGAATATTTGTTACCTTTCCAGTAAATGATACTAATTTGCCTTCAGTTGCCTCATTTAACCCACCAACAGAAATATTTGTAGTTGCCGGTAAATGATCATTTCCAACGAAACGAATGGCTGTTGGAATAAATTGAGTCATCCCCGCCGTAAATACTACTCGTCCTTCAATGCTATATTTGTTTCCTGCTTGAATCGTTGTAGAAGGATTCAAATGATTAATAACATTGATTGCACCTGTTGAATCTTGAATAAAGAAATTTGTATTCACATCGCCATTAGGCAGATTATCTGTAGTCGCTACTCCCTCAATTGTAGTTGAATAACCATTATTGATTGGGAATCCTTTTTCATCATTTTTTCTTAAATCACCAATTGAAGTAACTGTTTTTGAATTACCAGCTGCATCTACTCTCGTATAGTAGCTTTCCTTTGGAGTAGGTTGTGAAGAATCAGTTTCCGTTAAGTAGATGGATGTCTGATCACTAGAGTCTTCAAAACTTAATGTAAAAGAACCATCTGCCGCTACTGTTACTTGTTGCTGACTTGTTAATTTACCGCCATTCTCAATGTAAGCCTTTACAGCAGATGAAGCAGGTACTGATTCAACTTGCCCTGTAACAGTTGCTGTACCACCAGATTTTGTATAAGTTATTTTAGAACCATCTGGAGAAGACATAAATTTCGAGTTATGAACAGCCATCTCATCAGAATAGTTCGCACTTGATGGTTTATTCAGAACGAAATCTTTTGAAGGATCTTTTGTAAACCAGCCGTTTCCAATCCCATATGCTGAACGTGGGTCTGTCCCAATATTTGTTTTACGTTGAATTGTTCCTCCACCAATTGTAGAGTCTGAAATTGGACTTCCCCAATATAAAGGATTTTTATAAACTGCTGTACCATTCGTAAATGCTAATAAATCAATTGCATCTTGATCATCAACACCTGTTACAGCTGTCGTTTTCTTTGCAAGTACTAAAGCGCCACCAGTTGAACCACTTGGATTTAACGTAGTTGTAATATCTGGAGTCACAGGAAGTGCTTGTCCTGTCGTACCTGTACTACCTGCTATTAAGAAGTAACTATGTGCTTTAATAACACCGGATAGTGGTTGCCCTGCACCAAAGCTCATTGATGATGCCGAAGTATAAGCAATTGACCAGCCCGTTAAATTAATATCTTTATCTGTATTATTATAAAGTTCGAAAAATTTTGTTTTGTAGAATGCTCCCCCATTACCACCATTTACATAGATTTGACTAAATACTACGTCACCTGGTGAAATACCTTTTGGATTTTCAGTTTGACCAGTATAGTTTACAGCAGTTCGATCACTAGGACTCTTTTCTGCTTCTTGAGCAACTAGATTAACCACTGGTTTCGACCCGGGATTTGCAAATGTTACATTAAATGAACCATCTGCTGCAGCTGTTGTAGTTGCTACTATTGAATTGTCATCAAAATAGATATTTACGATTGCATTACCAGTAACTGCTCCTGCAGTACCTGATACATTTGTATACGAATTATAAGTAATTTTTGTAGCTATTGGAGCGGCTGTTTTCTGAACGACAGAACCTGAGAAATTTACTGAAACTTTATCACTTTCAGCTTTTCCATTTTCTTGTGCAGTAACATATACAACCGATTGTGAATTGGTAACTGTAGCGGTAAATGCACCATCCGCTGAAGCCGTGGTTGTACCAGCTAGTATATTATTATCATTATAAATCTTTACAATGGAATTACTTGCGACTGCCCCAGCATTTCCAGATACTGTTGAATTTGTAGAATAATTGATTTTTGTTGCGTCAGGTGTAGCTGTTTTTTCTAAAGCTGGTGATCCGTTTGTCTCACCATTAATAACAATATCAGCAATACGACTTGTACCAGTTGTCGTACTGAAATTACTACCGTCATTTTTTGCTGCTAGTGGTGAATTGACAATCCATCTTAAATAAACTAAATTTTTGTCATTTACCTCAGTTGGCAACGCTACATTATTTAATTGTCCCCCACTTGACCATGTAGCACTTCCCGTTGAAACAGAACCACCCGGTACATCAACCCATGAATTTTCATCCAAACTATATTGAAGTTTGAAATCTTTTGGCCCCGTTGAAGAACTATATTGTTTAGATGAAAGAGTTATATTTTCATAGTTCTTTGTTGATAATGAAACTTCCCAATATGAACTATTATTTGACCATGTATTTGCGTTAATAACTGTATTCCCAGAAGGGCCGGCATTATAACCAGTAACCTTAGAACCAGTTGTTGTTATATTCCTATTCATATTTTCAGTTATTCCAGCAGATGGTGTTGTCACTTGTCCATTACTAAAATCCCATTTTGCTAAAGTAGTTGAAGTGGCTGCCTTAGCCATTTGTGGACTAATTGTTGATAATAGCAATAGTATCGTTGCAAAAAGACCAAAATACCTTTTGTACTTATGCATTATTTTGTGCATGAAAATTTCCCCACTTTAATTTATTATTTCTAATTAACCAAAACCTTCTTTCAAAAACACAAGACTATTTTACCATTAGGTTATTTCTAAATAACCAAAACCTTCTCTCGAAAACAAAGGACTATTTTACTACTGGGAAATAATTACAGGATTCGCTCCTCTCCTCACTTGAATTTAGTTAACGCCAGTTAACTATATAATGTATATCATAGAAAATTCTACAATACTAGTCTAAATTTACGAACTCTTTACAATTCAAAGACAATTCTGTAACATTTAATTTGTACGATAACTATGTCTTTCTTACTTTTATTTCCCGGAGGAAACAAATGAATAATAGTATTTTTTACTTACCAAAAAATAGATTCAGTCGTGCTTTTCCCCTAGTTTTCTGCTTTCTCATTTTTTTTAGTACATCTTTTCGAACTGTAGAAGCTCATTCATTAAGTGCTAGTTACACTACACTAAATCTCTTAAAATCAAAAACTACAATGAGCTTTGCTTTAGATGAAGTTTCTGTCATGGAATTAACAGGCGGGGATGTTAATAAAAACGGAATGTTAGACCCAGATGAATTTGAGGCAATAAAGAAGAAAATAGAATCCACGATTCAGAGTAATCTTATTCTGAAAATGAATGGAGAAAAACAAAATTGGAAAAAGGTAAATAAATTAGAACTTAACCGAAAAGGTGATGCTACCCAACTCATCCTTGAGGTTGATTACCCTGCAATCCAACCTTCTCAATCTATTAGTCTTGCTGATCATTTGTATGAAAAAGATGCAAATACAAGTACAACCTATGTTGATTTGTTGAAAGTGAACTACGGAAATGAAAGTAGTACTGCCGCTCTTTCGGATCAAGGTCGTATGTGGTCTATGATTCTTAGTGAAAGTGCCTATGAGGGATTAAGCAATAATCCGGACACAATCCAACCTGCAAAACAACAGCAACAGGCCGTAATAAAAAAAGAATCCTATTCGGACTCTACTACAAATACATCATCTAACGGATGGGTTACGTTTTTAAAGCTTGGTATGAACCATATACTTACCGGTTATGATCATTTGCTATTTTTACTTTCACTACTGATTGCAAGACAAAGCTTTAAGCAGTTTGCTAAAGTAATTACAGCTTTTACAGTCGCACATAGTTTGACTTTGACACTAACTGTTTTAGGATTCATTTCAATTCCTTCTTATATAGTTGAACCCGCAATTGCGATTAGTATATGTTATGTAGCGATTGAAAATATCTTCCGTAAAAACATAGGCCATCGTTGGGTATTAACTTTTATTTTTGGATTAATTCACGGAATGGGCTTTGCAGATTTATTAACAGCAATGCATCTTTCAAAAAGTGAATTAGCAGCCGATTTAGTTAGCTTTAACCTTGGAATTGAAGTGGTTCAGCTTTCGATTGTACTTTTATTACTACCACTATTAACACAATTACATCGCTCGAAGTATTCGAGGAATGCCATTATTTCTACCTCTACGATTGCCTTTATATTAGGTGGAATTTGGTTATTTGAACGTATCATATCTTAAACAGAAAGAGTGAAACCTTTGCGAAGTATTGCTACCGAGAAAAGAACGCCAGTCAATTCAAATCGACATTTTCTAATCATTATTTGCTTACTATTTGTATTTTTATTATATATTTCATCTACAACAGGACTAAGCTCAGTTTTTTCGATTACTAAACTACAAGTTTTTAAGATGATCTTTATTAGTATTATTATCGAAGCTTTGCCTTTTATTTTAATCGGTGTATTCGTTTCAGCGATCCTTCAGGTTTTCGTTACAGATCAAATGGTCAGTCGTTTTATACCGAAAAATCCTTTATTAGGTATAATCGCAGCAAGTGTTTTAGGCATCATCTTTCCGATTTGTGAGTGTGGAATGGTACCTGCTATTCGTAAATTGATAAAAAAAGGAATGCCATTATATGTCGCTGTCACTTTTATATTAGTTGGACCGATTTTAAATCCAATTGTCTTTTTATCAACAATCACAGCTTTTCGTAATCAACCAACTGTTGCATATTATCGGATGGGACTTGCTTTTGTAGTTGCACTAGTCGTGGGACTGATTGTTTTTCAATTTGTTAAGTCAAATCAATTACGGGAACAAGTCGATCAAACGAAGCAAGATCACCACCATCATGACAATAAACACAATACTGCGCCTAATAATAAATTCATTGCAATCGTAGGCCATGCAGTAAATGAATTTTTTGATATGGGGAAATACTTAGTTTTCGGTTCGATCATTGTTGCTCTACTTCAAATTATCATTTCTCAAAGCAGTTTAATTGAATTAGGAAAAAGTGGTCCATCGGCAAACTTCCTTATGATGGGATTAGGCTTTATTTTATCTCTTTGTTCAACATCAGACGCCTTTGTAGCTCAATCACTTCAAACGATTTTTACAAAAAGCTCTTTAGTTGGATTCATGGTTTTTGGGCCAATGATCAATATTAAAGGGATCCTGATGATGCTAGCTGTTTTCCGATCTCGATTTGTTTTATTACTTAGCACGCTAGTTTTCATTTTTGTTTTTATTGGAACGCTTGTTTTACAGTCTATTAATTTATAAAAGGCAGTGATCTACTTTGAAAAATAAAATCAATTCCACATCGATTCATCATTTTATAAAAGCTGCTATTCTCTTAGGACTTGCTATCTATATTTTTCAATTAACACTTACAGACGAGATCCTGCAATTTATCGTACCGGAGCTTGTCATTTATGTAAAAATCGCAACTATTATTCTATTGAGTGTAGCAATCGTTCAAATCTATATAGCCGTTCTCTCATTAAAAAGACATGTCATTATTTGTGATTGTGGTCATGATCATAGTCACGACCAAGTTTTTAGTCATGAGCATCATCATCTTTTAAAAAAGTCAGTCGTAAAAGACGTTTTTATTTACAGCCTATTTTTATTCCCTCTATTACTCGGATATATTTTGCCAAACCATGCGAGTTCTAGTTCGCTTGCTAATAACAAAGAAATGAATTTTAAAGGACTAGCTGTTCAGGCTTCTTCGAATGGTCAGGCTGTTGAAGTGAAAGGTCATGAAGACCCTGCTTTAAAAAAAATGTTCAAAACAAATGTGTATGATCAAGATTACGCTAAACTTGGAATGCTACTGTACAAACAGAGCACAATCGAGATGAAGGACAAGTGGTTTATTGAAAAGCTACAATCAATGAATACGTTTGTCGACAATTTCCAAAATAAACAAATTAAAATTAAGGGATTTATCTATAGAGACCCTAAGCTATCAGGTAATCAATTTATTATCGCACGAATGGGTATGACTCATTGTATTGCCGATATTTCACCATTTGGTATTATTGCAGAATCAGCCAGTTCACAGCAATTTACTAATGATTCTTGGGTAACAATTACAGGAACAATCGGAAAAACAAACTTTAATGGGCAAACAGTCATTAAAATAAACGTTCAACAATCAGAGCCAGCTAAATCTCCAAGTGTTCAATACGTGTATCCAGATTGGAACTTTGGATCAAAGCTGTAGCTTTAAAATTAATTTAGAGGTGTTTATATGGTATTGAAGTATGGAAGTCTTTTCTTAGTACTCCTTCTTACGTATTATAGCTTTAATCATTTTTATCGAAATAATGAGAGATTTCCTAGTACTTTAAAATCAATTATCTCTTTATTGGTGGGTGTATCTTCAGCTACAATTAGTTTCTTAATCATGTTAACTACAAATTATAATGTACTAATATCGATCATTCTCAATCTATTACTAGTCATATTATTTTTGGTTTTATCGAAGAAACTATTTAATAATGGCATTACTGGAATGTTAGCGTCCTTGCTCGGTGCATTTGTAGGGACTTTCATCGGATATATGACATTCAGTTCAAGCATAAGCGTCGTTATTGTGGATATTCTGTTTATAGTTTTCATTTACCTATTATTATTTTTCGTTGATCGAAAGCTAGTTTCAAATTCAAATCAAAAAAATAAGAAGATGAGAGATCATGCCAAATCATCAAACAGTACTGTAGTATTAACTTCAATCCTACTTATACTTGTCATCATATTTACTGCTAATTTGAATAAAGTAAAAGTTGGTATGATTGGGCAACCACAAAAGCAAGCTGCAAAACAAGATGATCAAAATGACCTTCAATACGCAACAATTCATGTAACGCCATCAGGTTTTAGTCCGAAAAATACAATCTTTAAACCTGCGACAATGACAAAAATTATTGTTGATGTTGATCAAGATGCCGGGGGCAATGCAAGATTAGCCTCTACTGACTTAGGTATTAACATTCCATTAAAAACCGGAAAAAATATTCTCTTATTAAATAATCCATTAAAAGGAGAATATGACATCTCTTTGGAGCCATCTAACTCTGTTGGTAAGTTGCTTGTTAAATAAATAATGAATGAAGAAAAATCCACAAGTAATTGGTTTTACTTGTGGATTTTCATGCTGGTGAATAAGAACTTTGTCAATTAATTTTATCACTGATAAATAAGTTGTGTGGTATGATTTCCACTACAGGGTGCTCGCTTTCCATGGGGCGAGACCTGAGCCTCCTCGGCTCGGCCTGTGGGGTCTCAGCCTTCCCGCTAATCCCATAGGAGTCGAGCACCCTTTCGTTCCAATCAACTTCTTAATAAAAAAAGAATAATCTTAAATACAATAGAATAGTCTATTAAACGAATAAATTTCCCTTTATTAATCTAATTGTTTGATAGATAATCCACGACTTACAAATCATTATAAATAGTGATCCTCAAAAAAGATATTTGTAATAATAATGACGTTAATTATGTTGAATTTTTGTAAGTTGGTTAAAAAAATATATTATCAATCAATTGTCTTTCTGGTAAGAGACGCTAGATAGATCATATTTAAAAATATTGTAATTTCATCGAATATCATTTATTGTTCATATTTTTTATATCGACCACAATATATTTCAACACTCTGAGAGTCCACAAGTAATTGGTTTTACTTGTGGATTCTTTTTTTGTATAAAGAATAATACACAGTTGAATAATCTTACTATCTAATCACTAATCCTAATAAAATTTTAAAGTTTATCACATTTCTATCACAATTTTACTTTAGAATTTAGAAGTTGTTTTATTTTCTAATTTACTCCAATAGATATGAGGTGACGTAAAAAAGTGAAAATCCGAATTATGGGGTTTTCTTTCTTAATATTATTGATTGCTGCCGCTGTTTTTCCGTCCTTAGCTTCAGCACATGCCTATATCATCAAATCTACACCTAAAGAGAATGAAGTTTTTATAAAATCTCCTCAACGTATTCAAATACAATTTGATGAATCAGTACAGTCTGCATTTCATTCTTTACAAGTTTTAGATGAATCAGGTAATCGAGTTGATTTGCAAAATGGCAATATAAATAAGCAAAATCATTCAATTTTAGAAGGAAGCTTAAAACCTAATTTACCAGATGGAAATTATCATATTGTATGGAAAGTGATTTCCAGTGACGGACATTCAGTAAACGGTGTAATTCCATTCAGAGTAGGAAAAGTTGATGGTTCATCATCGATTTCCAATAAAGCAAGTCAATCCTTACCCAACACAGACGTAATGGGAACCTACTGGATTGAATATATGAGTTTACTTTTATTTGTTGGACTTTTATTTTTTTGTTTATTTATTTACAAAAGCGATCAGAAAAATAGAACGATTGCTTTTAAAAATTCTAAAGCTTTACTGTTAATCTTCTATTTTGGAATTTTATTTAGTGTTCTTTTAAGCCTTTTAGTTGAAACAGAAAACTATTCAAATGGTTCATGGCAAAGTATTTTTCACAAAGGTTTACTGTTGGAAACAATAAACAGTACAAAATTCGGAAGTGTATGGGTAATCCAAGTTCTTCTACTTATTATTCTTGCTAATTCAATGTATATGGCTTGGAGAAGTGAACAAAAAAGTTCTTTCTATTGGTGGTTAAGTGCTTTATTAATCGGCATTTTCTTACTAATCTCAAAAGCTTTTATTGGGCATGCATCTATGCAAAATGAATTTTTACCCGTTTTCTTTGATTTTATTCATTTACTTTCTGTTTCGATTTGGCTAGGAGGATTAATAGGCATAAGCTATATACTTCCTAAAACGCATAAGAAACATGACGCGAATGAGGTTTACTGGAAAACGCTCCAACGATATTCTAGTTGGGCAACATTATCAGTCGTTTTACTAATGGCAACTGGTATTTACGCAAGCTTAAAGTATATACCTAACTTTTACTCTTTATTACATACAACCTATGGCAAGGTTTTATGCGGAAAAGTTATTTTATTTCTAGTCATGCTACTTTTAGGAGCGATTCATTTTATCAAAGGTAAACGCAGAAAAAACAAATTAGGAAAGTCTGTTTGGTTTGAAATAAGTATAGGAGTAATCGTACTAATCCTATCATCCTTATTAACAAACCTGCCAACTGCAATGGAATCACCTGGTCCTTTTAGTAACACAAAGCTAAATAAAGGTTATTCAGTTACATTACACGCTACACCGAACATAGTCGGTAAAAACAAATTTAAAATTAATATACGAGATAAAAATAATAAGCCTTTGTCTACTATTCAACAAGTTACACTTACCTTTAAAAACACTGACATGAATATGGGAACTAACACAACTCAAGTTAAAAAAACTTCGTCAGGTGTTTATGAAACGCAAGGATATTTTACAGATATGGCAGGTCATTGGAATGTAAAAGTCCATATTCTAACTAACTCTCTCGATTCGGTAGATGCAGATTTTAAATATATAGTAGGAAGTAAATAGTTAATTACATTCAAAGGAGACTAATAAAAAATGAAAAAATTCTTTTCAAAAACGACTAAAATTATCGCTTCAGCGTTCGCTATGACAATGTTCTTTACTGGAATTGCAAGTGCGCATGTTGTAGTAAATCCTAAAATTTCAACCCCTGGTGCTTGGGAAACATACACAATGAAAGTACCATCTGAAAAAGAAATAGCTACAACAAAAGTTACACTTAAAATCCCTTCAAAATTTGAATTTGTTTCATATCAACCTATCCCAGGATGGAAGTTTAGCGAAACAAAAGATGCAAACGGTGTTGTTACATCCGTAACTTGGAGTGCACAAAACGAAGGTATTTTAGCAGGACAATTTCAACAATTCGTATTTATGGCCAAAAACCCAGACGCTGAAGTAAATGGAGCTTGGGATGCATACCAATATTATAAAGATGGCAGTATTGTTGAGTGGACTGGTGACGAAAAATCTGAAGCACCACACTCTATTACGAATATTGTAAAAGATACAACTGTAAAAGGTGACACTGTTAAAACTACGGAAGTTAAGAAAAATACTGAAAAATCAAATTCAAGTAATACTTCTTTGGTTATGTCAATTGTGGCAGCTGTTCTTTCATTAATTGCTTTATTGGTTGCGATTCTTAAGAAGAAATAAGATAAAATGAGGGTGTCCCAGAGACCCCTCATTTTTTTAATGCTTATGATGTAGCGAGTTGAGGCTCAGCTGCAATTAAACAGTGTACTGCAAATAAAATCTGAAAATCGCAATTAAAATTGACAAAAGTGCAATTAAATTTTGAGAATCGCAAATAAATTTAGCAAAACTGCAATTAAATTCTAAAAAATTCAATTAAAATTAATAAATACCCTTACCAGTTAAGTTATTATGACCTAAAAACTTATAAAAGTAGCTTATTTCTAAATGGATAACCCAAATATGATCGTCAGAATAAAAACTTGATAATAATCATCTAATTATCTATGAAAAAGAACAATTTAATCAACGTAAAACAAAAAGCACTGTTAAAATACCTTGCGCTTTAGCTATATTACAATAAAAAGATCGCTTATGTGGTAGTAAACTGACTTATGAGACCTCCCTTTCAACCTTTCCAAAATTCTTATAAAAAATTTAAACCTGTTCCCGATAAGGATCAGGAACAGGTTTTGTATTATATATTAACCAATTTAAAAAATCTTCCGCTGTTGTCGATCATCCTTCAAAATTTCCACAGCTTCTCTAAATCTCTGTGAATGAATAATCTCACGTTCTCTTAAAAATCTTAAACTATCATTTAAATCCGGGTCATCTGAAAGATCAATGATCCATTGATACGTTGCCCTAGCCTTTTCTTCAGCTGCAATATCTTCATATAAATCCGCAATTGGATCACCTTTTGCTTGAATATAAGCAGTAGTGAATGGAACACCGTCTGAATTATGGTAGAACAGTGCACTATCATGAGATGCATAATGAGTATCTAGTCCAGCAGCCTTCATCTGGTCTGGTGTTGCGTCTTTTGTTAACTTATAGATCATCGTAGCGATCATTTCCAAATGTGCAAATTCCTCAGTTCCGATATCTGTTAAAAGTCCAATAACTTTATCTGGAATAGAATATCGTTGATTTAAGTATCTTAAGGCAGCAGCTAACTCACCGTCTGCTCCTCCATATTGTTCAACTAAAAATTTGGCAAGCATAGGGTTACAAGTACTTACTTTAACTGGATATTGTAATTTTTTTTGATAAATCCACATTTATACTCCCTCCTTCTAAACCTGCCATGGCCATGGGCCTTTATGCCAGTTCCAGTTTTGATCTGAATAACTGCCACCAAACTGATATAATGGTCCATATTTTGACTCGAAATTAGCTTCAATTTGTTTTTTATATTGAACATATTGATTAAATTGGTTAATTGCATTTTGATCACCTGGATGAGTGTCTAAATATAAAGTTAGTTCTACAAGTACGAAATCAACAGCTTGCAGTTCCTCTAAATCCTGATAATACTCTGGAGGAAGTTGCTCAGTCATTGTTAATCCCTCCTTGCTTTATATGGATTTTCGTAAAAGTCATAAAACACTTTCCATAAAGTACCTTTTTTCAATGCCTCTTTGTAAGAAAATTGCTCTAGTCCTGGTGGTTGAAATCCTAAATATAAGTGTGGAGGTGTAGAGTAATATTTTGTACCAATTGGAGGACACGGGTCATTCGGGCCATGAAAAACATTCCATGATTTAATAGGGGTAAATTGTAGTCCTTGGTTATTTTCGTTCAAACTGATCACTCCCTCAAATAAAAAAGACATCCACTATTTTCACTATATTCAACGGAAATATAAAAAATGAATTTATCGTTCAACGAAAGTTCGGCTATTTACTTCAAATGCTGACCGAATGCCAGATTCAACTGCACCTTCAATCCATGCAGGCGCAGAAGATGTATGTTCACCAGCAAAATGGACTCGCCCCTCAGGAGTGGAAATATAAGGCGTCAGCTCTCTGTTTTGTTCTGGTTTGAACATAGAAAACGCTCCTCCAGAGTATGGATATAGAGCCCAACTATGAGTGTAACCTGTAATAAATTCTGTATAGACTTGATTACCATGGATAGTGGCCAAATTACTTAAAGCATTCATTATCCGATCATTTTCAGACATACTATCCCAAATCAATGCATCATCTTCCCAAGTATAACTAGCTAAAACAATTCCCGATCCATTTTTACCATTATGATTACTTGGATAATATGCAAATCGGATTGGTAAATCTGTGGTTAATTTCCCACCTAATGTCCCATCTTTTTCCCAAAATCTACTTTTAAATTGAAGTCCAATTTTAGTAGAGGGAACATAGTGTAATTCGCGTATTGCCTTCCATTTATCATACGAAAATGAATTTCTTGGAACCACTTCGATGAAATTTAATAACGAAAAGGGGATAGTAATAATGGCATAGTCAGCAGTAGTTTGATAAGGCAGATGGCTTGTATAATGATCTGAGTGAATCGTTACTTGATTATTTTCCTGCACGATTTTATTCATTTTTTGTCCAAAGAATAGATTATCCTTCAATTGTGTTAAAAACTTTTTAGGCAGTTGATCATTTCCACCCGTAATCTCATAAAACTTAATATCCTTTGAAAATAACACAATGAACTCTCTTAAAATAGCAGTAAAGGCAAGCTCAGGAAATCCTTCCATCCCTTGAAGTACTTTTACTTTCTCTAAAGCACCAGGCGATAAAGGCGTTCCGATTGGGTTATATCTTAAAAAAGATTCCATCGAATGATGATCATAATTTTCAATAATGGTTTTCCAATTCTCATCAGGGTTTTGATGAATAAAATCCATTACCGATTTTAGCGATCTTTCAATAAACTGATCAACATTTATCCCTTTTTCATTAGCCGCTACACGATAATCTAAAATATCCGGATTTTGTTCATATTGCTTCTGAGTTGTTTTTATCCCGTTAACATAGATAATATCCTCTGACTTTCCATTTACAAATTCATTTACTTTTAAGTTAAATTTATTTATATATTCAAGTACAAGTTTGTGATCAGAAGCAATACGCATTGCACCCAATTCCAAGTATTGATCATTAATAAAAGGCGCTCTTTTCGTAAAAATCCGTCCACCTACTCGACCATTTGCTTCTAAAATCGTCACTTCATGCCCTGCTTCCTTTAATAAAGAACCTGATACTAAACCTGAAATTCCCGCTCCTACTATAACAATCTTTTTCGGATTATTTGTCCTCTCTAGTCCATTTTGTATTAAAGTAACCATTTCATCCTTGGATAAACGCCTACCTGATGTACTATTCATGTTCCCTCTCCTAAAAAATTATTTTAGTTCATAAGATTTTTATTCGTTGAGATATTTCATTAGAATAACAAATCGTTTTATGCATGAATTTTTTTAGGGAATTTTTTACATTTAAAATAAGAGTTATTTAATAATACTTATTAATAAATTAGTAAGTATCGCTGTTGAACAATTAAATTGTCAATTAATTAAAATGATTTATTCGTAGTTAAGTAAGTAGTGTCATGTTGATTTCCACTACAGGGTGCTCGCTTTCCGCGGGGCGAGACCTGAGCCTCCTCGTCACGTTCGTTCCTGCGGGGTCTCAGCCTTCCCGCATATCCCACAGGAGTCGAGCACCCTTTCGTTCCAATCAACTTATTCATCTAAAAAAGTTTATCTTTAAAAACTTTAGAATTAGCTTTTTGAGGAAGTACACATAAAAAGTCATAACTTAAATAAAAATCATGAAAGCTACAAAAAGGCCATGAATCATGAAGAAAAATATAAGAATAAATTACATTAAAAATTAAAAAACAAGAAATTAAATCTTCTCAATTCATGTTCAAAATAGCGGTTTAAACTTTTTATCAAAAATCTTAACGATACATAAACATACATAACTCTATACCAACGAAGGATCATAACTTTATCAATAAATCTTAGTAGTGATTCATTTTTTAATATTGACTATGGTTTATTTCAACACTCTAACTTAATAATAAAACTAGTAAGTGTTTAATTAAATTTTCCGGTTAGAGTAATAGAAGAGTTTAAATTAGAACTCGGACAATTTCTTGATTTATAAACAGAAATAATAAAAAAACACTCACTTCAAAAGTGAGTGCTTTCTGACATTATTCTTTAACAAATTCCTTCGTACTTCTTACAGTATCAATCTGACGAACCATTCCTTCAATTTCATCGCGTTTAGGTTCTAAGAAAGGTGGTAATGATAACTTTTCACCAAGTGTCTCATAAGGTTCGTCACCCATAAATCCAGGGCCATCTGTTGCAAATTCGAATAAGATTTGTGGAGCAACTCTTGCGTATAATGACTCGAAGAAGTGACGATCTACATAGCCAGAGTTTGGTAATCTAAATGAATCCAGGCGTTTAATCCACTCTTTTAATACAGATGTATCTTCTACACGGAATGCTACATGATGAACAGTACCGAAGCCTTGGATGCTTTGAGGTAATATTTCATTATGCTCCGCAATAATTTGAGCTCCATTTCCTCCTTCACCGACTTCGAACAAATGGAATGAAGCTTCTTTATCAATTTCTTTAAATAAAAGTACTTTTTCAACTACTTCTTTAAAAAATGCGAAATTAGCTACACGAATAAATATTGGTCCTAGTCCTGTAATCGCAAATTCTAATGGAATTGGTCCTTTTTGCCATGGTGTGCCTGAAGCAATTCCTTTATTATGTTCATCTGATATTAATTGATATTGCTGGTCGTCGAAATCAACAAAAGATAAAGTTTTTTTACCGAACTGTGTTTTTATCCCAAAGTGTTTCACTTCTAATCGATCAAATCTCTTTACCCAATAGTCTAATGCTGCATCAGTTGGTACTCGGAAGGATGTTTTTGAAATTTCATTTGTTCCATGTACCCCTTTTTGAATTCCAGGGAAATCGAAAAATGTCATGTCCGTTCCAGCACTTCCCTTATCGTCTGCAAAGAATAAATGGTATGTTTGGATATCATCTTGATTGACAGTTTTCTTTACTAAACGCATACCTAAAACATAAGTGAAAAATTCATAGTTCTTTTCTGCACTACTAGTTATAGCTGTTACGTGATGAATCCCTTTTAAGCCGTTCATACTAATTCCTCCATATAAATTATTTATATATATAAGCTTTTTTATTTTGTGAATCTATTGCTGTAGAATACTGAAAAAATTTATTAAAATTTATTTTGAATTCAAGATATCTCGAATTCGAGATAAATATATCATGTAATACATTTTCCGTCAAATTGTATTTAATATATAAAAAAGACTCTGGTAAATTTGCCAGAGTCTCCGGTTTAACATCTATTCAATTACTCTAAATGGTCGGTCTAGCTCAAAAAGTTTGCGATATCGGTCCTCTGATTTGAGCAGTTCTTCATGTGAGCCATTCATAGCGATTTTGCCTTTGTCTAAGAAGAGAATGTGATCCGCCATTTCTGCACCGATTAAATGGTGAGTAATCCATAATACTGTCTTTCCTTCTAATACTTTAAAGATCGTATGAAGTAGTTTTCGTTCTGTTATTGAATCTAATCCGACAGTTGGTTCATCTAAAATAACAATTGGTGTATTTTGAAGAAGTATTCTGGCTAAGGCTATTCTTTGTCGTTCCCCACCAGAGAATCTTACACCCGTTTCTTGCATAGGTGTATTATAACCTTCTGGAAGTGATGCTATATAATCATGCAGTTCAACCATTTTCGTAACTTCGATTACTTCTTCATCACTTGCTGCTGGATTTCCTAAACGAATATTATTTATAACTGTAGTATCAAATAAATATGGCTTTTGATTAAGTACAGACACAACTTTCGAAATTTGGTCTCCTAGAGCTATACTTTCGATCTCATTTATTTTAACGCTTCCTTCAATAGGGTTCTCTACTCCTTCAATTAGCTTAAGAATAGTTGATTTTCCTGAACCACTCGGACCTAATAAAGCAGTTTTTTTGTTTTCCTCAATTGTAAAAGAAACATTATTTAAGATAGTTTCGTTTTTCGAGTAATGAAAAGATACATTTTCGAATTCGATTTTTCGATAGTCTTCAATATCTCCTTCAATAGTAAGTGATTCCTGATCACGACTCACTTCTTTAATCTCTTCTAAACGATTGATTGAATCACTATATAAAGGGACACTTCCAAGAGAATTTGATAGTGGAATAAAAGCTTCTGTTAAAGGAAATAAAACTAAAACAAAAGCAGCGATAAAAGTTCTTGGAATTTCTCCAACTAAACTTTCATTCCCCGCCCAATATAGCATCATTAAAACTAAAACCGCTACAATACATTGGGCAATTAGATCGCGCCGTCTTCTAAATCTTTTTTCCTTGTTTTGGATGTTTCTTAGTGATTCATCCATTTCTCTATAATTTTTAATAAAGCTACTTTGTTTACCACTAAAAAGCCAATCACTAATGCCCATAACTGCATCAGTTAAATTTTCATATAAATGACTCTTTTCCTTTTTTATTTGATAAGTTCGCGCTTTTTCAACTAATAATGAAAAATACGGTAGGACACCTACTAAAATAAAGGAAATGACTGCTGTTAGTATTGCAAATGGAACAGAGAAGAATCCAAGTGCTACCACCGATATAAAATAGATAAACAATGAAGCAATTCCAGGGAAAATAGTTTTTAAATAAATATCCTGTAAATATTCAATGTCATTAGCTAAAAGACCTAAAATATCACCTGTTTTAAACTTCGAATTGATCGTAAGTGCATATGGTTCCAGATTACTAAATAATCTTGTTCTCATTCTAGATAAGATTTTTAAAATTGTATTGTGTCCGACTAATCTTTCAACATACTTAGAAGCCGACCTTAAAATACCAAAAGTACGTACAGCTACGATTGGTACATAAATCATTAATATATTTTCAGGTCTTGTTGCTGCTTTAGAGATTAAATAGCCGGAAGTGTACATAAGAGAAGCCGCTGCAAATATAGTCAGTGAACTTAAGAAAATCACAACTATAAATAAACGACGATTTTCTTTTATATATGGTAAAATCCATCCATTTTTATTTATCATATGTTTACCTTCTAACTATGAATTAATCGATAATAATGACCTTTTTTCATTAATAGTTCTTCATGGGTACCAACTTCAATAATGCAACCTTCATTCATCACAATAATTTGATCCATTTCTTTCATCCAATGTAAGCGATGTGTAGCCAAAAATACTAATTTACCAGAAAATAATTGAAGCATTGTTTGTTTTAATTCAAACTCAGTTTCAATATCAAGATGACTAGTAGGTTCGTCTAACAAAAGAATCGGACGATTTTCTAGATATGCTCTAGCAAGCGCAACTCGTTGACTTTGCCCGCCACTTAAAGCTCTTCCACCTTCGCCAATTTTTTCTTCTAATCCTTTTGGTAATTCTTCTATTAAAGAAGTTAACCCAGCTTGAACAGCTGCATTTTCAATTTCTTCTGTAGTAGCATTAGGTTTATAGAAGCTTATATTATCGTTTAATGATTTTGAGAAAATATAAGGACTTTGTGGAATATAGATTAACTGTTTATGCCAATCTTGTATTTGCAGATGTGATACCTCTTCACCAGAAATTTGAATAGTACCATTTGCTGGCTCTAAAAATCCACCTATTAAATCAATAAGCGTTGACTTACCAGAACCACTTTCTCCAACAATCCCAATTTTTTGAAACCCTTTAATACTCATATTTATATTTGATAATATCGTTTGACCTTCTTTTTCGGGTCTTACTGATATATCTTTTAAATTAATTTCGCTAGCATGATTCCAGTCTGATAGAGGAGCAATTTCTTGAACCTTAAATTCTTGCTCATCTAAAATATCTTGCATTGCTTTCCCAGCTTCTTGACCATTTAAAGTTGCATGATAATCAGCTCCAACCTCACGAACTGGTAAAAAATATTCAGGAGCTAAAATTAAAATTGTTAGTGCAGGGCCTAATAAAATTACTCCGTCAATCAAACGAAGTCCTAAAAAGACAGCAACTGTAGCGATTGACAGCATTGTGAATAAATCTAGTGCAAATGATGATAAAAAAGCTACTTTTAACGTGCCCATCGTTGCTTCTCTGTATCTTTCACTTACACTTTCTATTTTTTTATTATGTTTTCTACTTAATCCGAGAAATTTTAGTGTTTCTAAACCACGTAATGAATCAGTAAAATGGTTCGATAATATACGATAAACCTTCCATTGATTATTTGATTTCTTTTTAGCAGCCAAACCGAGTAAAATCATAAAAATAATAATGATTGGAAATGTTACGATTAGTATAAGTGCAGAAACTTTATCAACAAAGAAAATATAGATCACGATTACTGGCGAGACAATTGCTAAGTTAATCATTTTCAACGGAACGATTTCTAGGTAATTTCTTAGTTGTGTAGTTCCTTCCATAATAAGCGTTACGATATTACCTGTTCCTGATTTTCTTGCAAATCTAGGTCCAAGTTTAAAAAGCTTTTCTAAAACTTTCATTTGCATTTCGGATGAAGCAATGTCTGCAAAATGCTCTGAACATTTCTGCTTAATAGTAGAAATAATATAACGACAGATAAATGCAAGGATGAAGAAAATAGTAGCGTATACTATATCGCTACTATTTTTTCCATTGAACAATTTGACAATAGCTTGTGAAAGCATATATGCCTGAATAATAATTGCCGTTACTTGTATAATTGTTAAAAAAGATAGGATTATTAATAAACGATTAATCCCTTTATATTTAATAAGATCTTTTCCCATTAATAAGTCAAATCCTTCTCATCCACTCTTTTTCTAAACACATAATAACTCCAAATTTGGTAACCTAGTACGAATGGTAATAATGTACATGCAACTATTGTCATTACTTTTAACGAATAAGGACCAGATGAAGCATTATAAACAGTTAAGTCATACGTACTTTTGATCGAACTAATCATGACTCTTGGGAACAGAGAAGTAAACATTGTCCCGACTGTTAATACAATTCCAAGGCCTGTCATAGTAAATGACCAGCCATCTCTTTTCTTAAAAATGAATATTGTAGCAAGAATATAACTTACTACGATTAATAAAATTAGTGGAACTGTTATTTGTGCTTTTACTTTAAACATATCCGTTTCAAAAAATGCCATGCCAGTAAATGCAACTAAGAAAAGAAATACTGGTATGATTACCATACGTGCTAGAGAACGTGCACGGTTTCTTAATTCTCCAACCGTTTTTAATGTTAAAAACATTAATCCGTGTAAGAGGCATAGTAATGTCACCGTTACTCCGCCAACTACTGTGAATAAATTTACGTAATCTGTAAAACCAGCAGAGATATTCATATTTTGATCGATTGGCATTCCTCTAAGGATACTTGAGAATAATACACCGAATAAAAATGGTGGTAATAAACTTCCCAAGAAAATGACCCAATCCCAAGCTTTTGACCATTTAGAACTTTCAACTTTGCCTCTAAATTCAAAAGCAACACCACGTCCGATTAATGCCATTAGTACAAATACAAACGGAATATAGTAACCACTAAACATCGTTGCATACCAATTTGGAAATGCTGCAAAAATTGCTCCACCTGCAGTTAATAACCACACTTCATTTGCATCCCAAAACGGTCCAATTGTGTTTATTAAAATTCTTCTTTCAGTATCATTTTTGGCTAGTAGCTTTGTAGATATACCTACACCAAAATCGAAGCCTTCTAAGAAGAAGAACCCTATAAATAAAACTGCTACGAGTAAAAACCATAATTCATTTAACTCAATCATACAATTGTCACTTCCCTTTCAAACGGATCGACCGTAGGAACCTTTTCAGTTTCAACATGATGTGTTCCTTTTTTAATTTCTTTCACAAACAAGTAAACTAAAACAACTGCTAAAATTGCATACATAGTTGTAAAAGTTGCGATTGAGAAAATGAGTGATCCTTTTGAAACATTTGGTGATACTGATGCAGCAGTAGTCATTAAACCGAATACAGTCCATGGTTGGCGGCCTATTTCCGTCATAACCCATCCAGCTGTATTTGCAATAAACGGTAAAGAAATTAGTAAAATTGATGCCTTTAAGAATAGATTTTTTGATTCTAATTTTTTACGATAGCTAAAATATAAACCTAGCATCGACATTAAAATCATAACCATTCCTGCTCCTGCCATAATTCTAAAGCTCCAGAAGGTTGTATTAACTGGTGGAATATAATTTCCAGGACCATATAATTTCTCGTACTGCTTTTGTAACGTATTCATACCAGGTACTTTACCCTCAAACTTCTCATAAGCTAGATAACTTAATAAATATGGTACGTCTACCTCGTATTTATTTTCTTTCTTTTTCGAATCAATCAGACCAAAGACCATCCAGCTTGCAGGGTCTCCACTATCATCCCATAGTCCTTCACTTGCAGCCATTTTCATCGGCTGAGTTTTCATTAAATGCTTCGCTTGAGAATGTCCGCTAAATGCAACACCAATTCCTGCAATTAGCGCGAACACCATTGCAAGATTAAACGCTTTTTTAAATAATTCTGTTTCCTGCTTTTTTAAGATTTTATATGCACTTACACCAGCAACAAATAACGCTCCAGTTGCTAATGCTCCAGCAATTGTGTGAGGAAACTCAACTTTAAGTTGTGGATTTGTTATGATTGCTAAGAAGTCGGTCATTTCTGCACGACCATTTTTAATCGCAAAGCCTACTGGCTCCTGCATGAAAGAATTGGCTGCTAAAATCCAAAACGCAGACATTAACGTTCCGAAAGCAACTAACCATATACACATTAAATGAATTTTTTTATTAAGTTTTTCCCAACCAAATATCCAAATTCCTAAAAATGTCGATTCCATAAAAAATGCTAAAAGTGCCTCAATTGCAAGTGGTGCTCCAAAAACATCCCCAACAAAACGGGAATATTCAGACCAGTTCATACCGAATTGAAACTCTTGAATAATACCTGTCACAACACCAACTGCGAAATTAATTAAAAATAAGTGCCCAAAGAATTTTGTTAACTTTTTATATTCTTCGTTATTACGAAAAACATACAATGTTTCCATGATTGCCACCATAAATACTAAACCTATTGAAAGTGGTACAAATAAAAAATGGAAAATTGTAGTGGAACCAAATTGTATTCTTGCAAGCTCTAATACACTCACAGTACATCCCCCTTAGGATAAAAATCATTTCAAAAAAATTCCCATTAAGCTCGAGCGAAACTTTGAACATTTTTTCACAAATAATTCATTAAGTAATTTTTAGAGAACCACTCAATGGTACTCTTGTTACTTATAGTTTACTTTTCTAAAGGGGTTTTGACTTAATCTTATTTGTCTAAATCGTGTCTATAAATTGTCTATTTTGTGACATAATTCACATTTACTGTTTAAGTTACTTTTTTATGATAAAATAGTCGCCACTTTTTTATTCCTTAGCTTTGAAGTGATTAATTGAAAAAACATTATTGAAAGCAACCCAAAATTGGCATTGCTTCAATAATGTTCCGATTAAACAAAAAAGCTGTTCATTAATTTAAGATAAAAATACTGCACCATAAACAAGAGCTCCACCAATTACATATGCAGGGTGAATTTTCCAACGTTCTAAAAATAATAAGGAAAGTACGCTAATAATAATTGTTTGCGTAACACCTACCCCATTGTATGAATCGTTAAAAAAGTCAAAGGCCATAATGCCAAGTAAAACGGCGATTAAAGGCCTAACTAATGAAGTCATCTTTTTGACTTTAGGTGAGTTTTTATGCTTCATTAATATGCTTAATAAAGCAATCATCAAGATTAGAGAGGGTGCGATTGATGCGAATAGTCCTACAAAGGAACCAAATACGCCTCCCTCAACATATCCGATATATCCAGCCATCTTTGTAGCAATCGGACCTGGGAGCGCATTACCTAGCGCAAGTACGTTACTAAATTCAACTGAAGTTAACCATCCGTACTTATCAACAACTTCATTCTCAATAAGAGGAATCGAAGCTGGCCCTCCTCCGTATCCGAAAATGCCTGGTAAGAAAAATGCTAAAAATATTTTCCAATAAATCATGATGCCTTCACCTTCTTCTTCTTTTCATTTTTACTTTTAGAGAAAAAGGCATATCCAACTAAACATCCAATTAAGATAGCCGGATGTACATTTAAAAAATATAAAAGGATAAAACTAGCTCCCACGATCAAACTAGTGATTTTCCACCCAAGAGATTCTTTCGATTTCTCGATAAATTCCCATGTTAAAGTAGCTAACATAACTCCCACAACTGGAACAACTGCATTCGACATGCCTTGTACCCAGGCAACACCTTTAAAGCGATTTAGTGTTGATAATAGTAACATAAGTAGGAAAACCGTCGGTAGTGTTGTTGCGATAATGGCATTTAACATACCTACTACGCCACCTGTTCTCCAACCTACATATCCTGCAAGCTTTGTTGCGATTGGTCCTGGAAGAGCATTTGCGATTGCTAGTACATCTGAAAAGTCATCCTTATTTAACCATTTATACTTGTCAACAACCTCAGTGTGGATTAGTGGTATTGAAGAAGGACCTCCTCCGTAACCTAGCATTCCTACTCTAAAAAAAGCTAAAAAAAGTTTCCATTGATTTATCATTGAATCATTCCTTTACCAAACTGCAATTGCGCCATCTGTTCTAGATTCAGTTCCTCCCATTAGCACCCCGGTCTTAGGATCGCGCCAAATAATTTGCCCCCTACCGAAACTACTACAATCAGTAGCCACTTGAATTTGATGGCCTTTTCTTGCTAGTGCTTGGGCAAGGTGGTTTGGAAAATGAGGTTCTACGACGACTTTTTTTCCTTCCATCCACTGCCATCTAGGTGCATCCAATGCACTTTGGGGATTTAGGTGGAAATCGACAGTATTCATGACAACTTGTGCATGACCTTGTGGCTGCATATATCCTCCCATTACGCCAAATGGTCCGACTGCTTCACCATCTTTTGTTAAAAATCCTGGAATTATTGTGTGATATGTTCTTTTACCGGGCTTAAGTGCATTAGAATGCTCCGGATTTAAAGTAAAATCATGTCCTCTATTTTGAAGAGCAATTCCGGTACCAGGAATTACGATCCCTGAACCAAATCCCATATAGTTACTTTGAATAAATGAAACCATATTTCCCTCACCATCGGCAGTCGCTAAATAAACTGTGCCACCTTTTGGCGGGGTATAGTTTTCTGGCTCTATCGCTTTTTCACAAATTAATTCTCGACGTGACCCGGCATATTCTTCTGATAGTAGCTCATCTACATTAATATCCATATGCTCAGAATCTGTAATAAACGCTTTTCCATCTGTAAAAGCTAGTTTCATAGCCTCTATTTGTTTGTGATATGTATCTACATCGTCTTTTGTAGAAAAATTAAAACCTTTAGCAATGTTTAGTGCCATTAACGCTACCAAACCTTGCCCATTCGGTGGAATTTCCCAAACATCGTATCCACGATAATTTGTCGAGATTGGGTTAACCCATTCTACTTTATATTCACTTAAGTCCTCTGAACTAAGGTATCCGTTATGTTCTTTCATAAAGGAAACGATTTTTTCTGCCAAGTTACCACGATAAAAACTCTCAGCATTCGTTGCACCAATTTCACGTAATGTTTCTGCTTGTGCTTTTGATGACCATAGTTCGCCAATCTCTGGTGCACGATCATTTGGAGCGAATGTTTTGAACCACTCTGCAAATTCTGGTGAAGAAAATTGTTTTTTAAACTTTTCGTATGCTATATTCCAAAATTTCCCTAAAATCGGCGAGAGTGGGTAGCCTTCTTCTGCAAGCGTAATAGCCGGTTCTAAAACCTCTTCTAATGGTAATTTACCAAAACGTTTTGATAATGCAGCCCATGCAGCAGGTACTCCGGGTACTGTAACTGGAATAACCCCATGGGTTGGCATCTTCTCAAGTCCTTGTTCTTTTAGCTTTTCAATCGAAATTGATTTTGGGGCAGGACCACTGCCGTTTAACCCATGTAGTTCCCCATTTACCCAAACTAGTGCAAAGGCGTCTCCACCAATTCCGTTTGAAGTTGGTTCAACTACCGTTAAAGCAGCAGCTGTGGCAATTGCAGCATCGATTGCATTACCACCTTTTTTTAATATATCTAACCCCGCTTGTGCTGCCAGAGGTTGTGAAGTAGCTACCATCCCATTTTTTCCAAATGTCGTATGGCGTTGTGCTGAATATGGATTATTTAAATGATCAAACTGCATTTGTATCTTCTCCTTTAAGCATCTACATGGTGACATGCAACAAAATGATTTTCTTCAATTTCCTTCCACTCTGGTTTTTCTTGCCCACAAAGATCTGTTGCTAGTGGACAACGAGTACGGAATGTACAACCTGAAGGTGGGTTAGCTGGATTTGGAATTTCACCTGTTAAACGAATTTTCTCAGGTCTTTTTCCTACCTTTGGACGAGGAATCGCAGATAGTAACGCCTTTGTATAAGGATGTAGTGGGTTATTATATAGTTTGTCAGCAGGAGCTAACTCAACTGTATTACCTAAATACATTACTAAAACTCGATCGCAGAAATATCGGACGACTCCTAAATCATGAGAGATAAATAAATAAGTTAAGTTATATTTTGCTTGTAATGATTTTAATAGTTTTAATACTTGTGCTTGTACAGACACATCAAGTGCTGACACTGCTTCGTCACAAATAATTAGCGATGGGTTAAGGGCAATCGCTCGAGCAATTCCAATCCGTTGACGTTGTCCACCACTAAATTCATGGGGATATCGATCATAATGATCTTCATTTAAGCCTACCTCACGAAGCAAACCGATTACTTTCTCTTTTCGCTCTTGTTTTGATAGATTCGTATGGATAACAAATACTTCTTCCAATGCATCTCCAATTCGTTGTCTTGGATTTAATGAAGCATATGGGTCTTGAAAAATCATTTGCATTTGTTTCTTAAAATCATTTCGACTCTTATTTGATAAATGTTGGATTTCCGTATTTTTAAAAAATACTTTTCCGTCAGTAATATCTTCAAGGCCTAAAATCGTTTTTCCCAATGTAGATTTACCACAACCTGATTCACCTACAACTCCTAAGCTTTCACCTTCTAATAATGTAAGACTCACTTCTTCAACTGCCTTGACATGACCTTGAACTTTTTTTAGTAAGCCTCCACGAATCGGATAATATTTTTTAACATTTCGCAGCTCTAATAATGTAGATTTACTTTTTGTTAGAGTCATATCGCATCCTCCTCACTCAGCCAACATTTAACTGTGTGTCCATCCTTTATTGTAAATTCCTTAGGGACTTCAACTTTGCAGCGTGCCAATGCATGTTCACAACGCGGATGAAAACGGCAGCCAGTTATTTGCTCGTTTAAGCTCGGTGTCGAGCCTGGGATTGCTTCTAATTCAAATTCAGGATCATCTACATTTGGTACAGAACTTAGTAACCCTCTAGTATATGGATGACTTGGATGATTAAAAATCTCTTCAACTGGGCCTTCTTCTATTTTTTCTCCTGCATACATAACCATCACTTTATCAGCAATTTCAGCTACGACTCCCATATCATGGGTAACCATGATGACACCCATTCCGAGTTGTTCTTGTAACTCATGGATTAAATCTAATATTTGAGATTGAATCGTAACATCAAGTGCAGTCGTTGGCTCATCTGCAATTAAGAGTCCAGGTGTACAGGCTAATGAAATAGCAATCATAACCCTTTGCCTCATTCCACCGCTTAACTCATGAGGATATTGATTCATTCTTTTTTCAGGATATGGTATTCCTACTTGCTTTAAGAGTTCAATTCCTTTTTGATTTGCTTCTTTTTTAGAAAGCTTTTGGTGGATCATAAGTGGCTCGCGTAGCTGGTAACCAATTGTGATTACAGGGTTTAACGCAGTCATCGGCTCTTGAAAAATCATCGATATTTTATTGCCTCTTATTTTTCTTAATTCATCAGTTGTTAATTTAGTTAAATCAGTTCCTTCTAATTGAATTGAACCGCTTTTTATTGATCCATTACTTGGCAATAATCCCATAATAGACAATGAAGTAATACTTTTTCCGCAACCTGATTCGCCAACTATACATAAAGTTTCACTTTTATTAACTGAAAAGGATACATTCCGAACAGCTGGGATTTCTCCATGAGCTGTTCGAAACGTTGTGACTAAATTATTTACAGATAAAAGCTCTGTTGACATACTATTACCTACTCTCTGTGTACGTTGTATAATGACCATTGGCCAGTAGGATCAATTTCAATGCCTTTAACCGATTGATCAACTGCAGATGTTACTACACCTTGATTCATAACGATTACAGGAGCATCTTTTACTAATAATTCATTTGCTTCTTTTAGTTTTTCTTTTCGAGTATTTTGGTCAATCGTTTGACGAGATTCATTTACTAACTGATCAAATTGCTTATTACTATATGAAATGCGGTTTGATGATCCAACGTTGTCAGAGTGGAAGTTTGGATACAATAATTCACTACCATCAGCTGTACTATTTGCCCATCCTAAGAACGTCACATCGTATTGACCTTTCGTTGCTGCATCTAAGAATGTTCCCCATTCCATCGTTTCAAGCTTAACCTTCAAGCCAATTTCCGTCATTTGAGATTGAGCAATTTCAGCCATTTTCATGTACATATCTCGATTTGGTACTAGCATCTTTACTTCTTTTCCTTCAAATCCATTATCTTTAATCAGTTTTTTAGCTTTTTCTAAATCATAAGAATAGCCAACTTTTTCTTCAGATGGATCATATCCGAAAACTTTTGGTCCAATTACACTATTACCTTCAATACCCAATCCGTTTAGCTGATTAATATATGCATTACGATCTAAACCATAAGCAACTGCTTGACGGAATGCTAAGTTATTCATTGGCGCTTTTTTCATGTTAAACCCTAAATAATAAACAGGTGTTCCTTCTGCTTTTGTCACTTTTACATTTTTGATTGATTCTAGACGCTTAATTTGTTCAGCTGGAAGAGCATCAATAAACTGTACTTTTCCTGTCTGTAACATTGAAATAGCTGTGGAAACTTCAGGTACTACTTTAAAAGTAACTTTTTTCAATTTGGGTGCACCATTCCAATAATCTTTGTTTGCCTCAAGTACAATTTGGTCACCAGGTGTCCAGCTAACAAATTTAAATGGCCCAGTTCCTACAGGTGTTTTCATTAAATCACTATTTTTATCTGCTTCAGGGCTTACGATTGAAGCAGCAGTATGAGCAAGTGCGGCTAAAAGTGGTCCATATGGATATTTCGTTTTGATTTCTACTTTGTAATCATCAATTACATTAACTGATTGAATTGGTTCTAATAATGAAGCACGCGGAGCAGCAGTTTTTGGATCACGGAATTTATCAAATGTGTATTTTACAGCTTCTGCGTTAAAATCTGTTCCGTCTTGAAATTTTATTCCTTTTTTCAATGTAATTTCCCAAGTTTTATCATCTGGATTAGTATAAGATTCTGCTAATAAAGGTTCGATTTCCATTGTTTTAGGATTTCTTTTAAATAAAGTTTCATAAACTTGCATGATGACATTAGCTGATACAGAATCATTTGTTAAAATTGGTGATAAACCTACTACATCCGAAGTTGAAGCATATGTAAGTTCTTGTGAAACATTAGTGCTATTTGATCCAGTTGTTTTACTAGAGCATCCAGCAAGAAGAAGAATTGCACTAATTACGATAACCATCCATTTTTTCATTTACCCATCTCCTCAATCTTTAATATTCATATTTGGATCTAAAGCATCTCTTAATCCATCACCTACGACATTAAAAGAGAAAACGATCAGCATTATTGCGATCCCTGGTACGATTGTCATATGTGGGGAAGAAAACATATAATCTTGCCCTTGGGAAATCATTGATCCCCATTCTGCTGTTGGAGGTTGTGCACCAAGTCCTAAATAACTTAGTGATGCCGTTGATAAAATAGCAGTAGCCATTCTCATTGTGGCAAAAACTATGATTGGTGCCATACAGTTTGGTAAAATGTGCTTCGCCATAATTCGTAAATTACTTGCACCTAAAGTCTTCATTGCTTGTATGTATTCTTGCTTCTTAATAGATAAAACAGAACCACGAACAATTCTTGCACATGATGGAATGGACCAAATACTAATCGCAACTGCTACATTCACTAAACTTGTTCCAAGAATTGCGATAATTAGCATGGCAAGTAGAATTCCAGGAAAAGCAAATAATAAATCTACTATTCTCATAAGCAAGCCATCTAGTTTTGAAAAATAGCCAGCAAGCATGCCTATTGTAATACCACCAATTAAGCCAAGAATCACTGCACTGAAACCAACAACGAGTGATACTCTAGATCCGAATACAATTCGGCTCCACATATCCCGACCATAATTATCTGTACCTAACCAATGTCCACTTGAGAATATTGGCAATTCTGTTGATGCTAAATTTTGTTTAATCGGATCATGAATCGTAATAAGTGGTGCAAATACTGCCATTAAAATTTGTAAAACTATAATGATTAATCCAAAAACAGCTAATCTATTTTTGATTAAACGTTTAAACGTTTGGACAATAAATTTTTCCTTATTTTTTGCACTAGCTTGCTTTGCACTTATGTTATTAATGACAACTTCTGTAGACAAATTTCTTCCTCCCTTCTAGTCAATTAATCGTAGCTAATTCTTGGATCGATAAAGACATATAAAATATCAACAAGTAAATTCACGATTACAAACATAGATGCTACAAGTAACACTGCCCCTTGAACCATCGGAAAATCTCTAGCTGCAATTGCATCGATCATTAATCTGCCGACACCGTTAATCGCAAATACTTGTTCTGTAATGATTGTGCCTCCAAGAAGAAATCCGAAGTTTAAACCAATAACAGTAATAACTGGAATCATCGAGTTTTTTAAAGCATGAATCCAAACAATCGATTTTTCTTTTACACCTTTCGCTCTTGCAGTTCGTATGTAATCAGCTCGAATTACCTCTAACATAGATGAACGACTCATTCTTGCAATCATTGCTGCTGAAGCTGTTCCCAATGCAACGGCCGGTAAAATGATTTGCTTAAATCCTTCTACTGTCCAAATTGGTGAATCAAGTCCCCCTACTGGTAGTATTTGTAGGTTAACTCCAAAAATAAGAATAAGGATGGCACCTAGCCAAAAATTAGGTACTGAAATACCTGCAAGGGCTATTATTGTACTTGATACATCCATCCACGAGTTTTGCTTTAGTGCAGAGACAATCCCTGTTATTACCCCGATTATTACTGCAATGATCATACTCGCGATTGCTAAACTTAAAGTATTAGGAAAACGGATTGAAATTGCCTCTGCAACCGACTGTTTCGTTTGAAAGGAATATCCTAAATCCCCATGTAATACGCCTGATAAATAATGCCAATATTGAACAAAAAACGAGTCGTTCAGTCCCAAACTTTCTCGAATGGCATTTAAATCAGCTTTTGTTGCTGTAGGTCCGCCTATGATTGCAGCTGGGTCACCAGGTGCTAAATGCATAGAAGCAAAGACTAAAAAGGAGATACCTAGCAATAATAAAAACAATTGAAACAACCTTCTTAATATGAGTGACGCCATCTTTCCACCTACTCCATTTGTAAGTATATTAACTAAAATCACATACATTTGTTAACCTTAATTACCGTATAACCTAACAATGTAAATTTTAATTATTTTCGATTATACTCCCTGTAGACAGAATATTCTATAATTTTATGAATTTTTACAAAAAATAGTAAAAAAAGACGAGGGATTACCAATCCCTCGCCATGACAACTATAATTTTAAGCCATTTCTACTCTTAAATCTTCGTAATAAAATATGACTTTCTACCCTTGTTATTCCTTCTAAAGCATATAATTCATTATTTATAAATTGTTCTAATCTGACAAAATCATCAACTAATACATGCATATGTAAAGTGCTTGGACCTGTCATTTGATAACAACTCGCTACAACAGGATTATCTGCAAGTGCTTCGGCTACGACTACTAAATAAGCTGGTTCACAATCTACTTCAAAGAATGCAGATACGCCTTTGCCTACTTTTTCTGAATTAATGACTACAGAGAACCTCTCAATAACCCCGTTTTTTATTAACTGATTCACACGTTCACGGATTGAAACCCTTGATAAATTAAGTTCTTTTCCAATATCGGCGTATGACATCCGTCCATTTTTAGTGAGCATCTCTAGAATTTTTTTATCGATGTCAGTTAGTTTCATTTATTCACCACTTTTCTATTAAATGAAAACGTTTCCTCATTTTTTTATATCTTATAGTACAATATCAAGTTTTAAGTGCTCGAGATGTACAAAGATCAGATTAACCACGTTAAAATTTTAACGATAAGTCCTTTACAATGTAAAGGGATTCTATACTAATTCCTTCATTATTCCCATATTTCATTACTAATTTTACAATAAAAGATTGACCTAAAGATACTGGATTTTTATTTCACTATTAGTAAAAAAGGATTGAAATCTTTTTTTATAAGACTCCAATCCTTTATATTAATTTATCGTTTTAAGCTTCAATTTCACTTAATTGTTCTTTCTTTGAAAATTTAACACGAACTGCAAAAGTTACATTTGTTAAGATAATGAATAACGCTGCAAATCCACATAAATAGTAGACTTGATCCCATACAAAACCTTTGCTAACAGAACTAGAGATTAATTCTCTGAATCCTTTTATTGCATACGTCATAGGTAAATATGGATGAATCATTTGGAAAAATGTTGGAGTTAATGAAATTGGGAAAGTACCTGAAGTTCCACCAATTTGTAATAACATAATAACAAACACTAAATATTGCCCTATATTTCCTAATGTAACAGTTAAGAATTGTATTAATGAATAAAAGGTCAAGCTAGTGATAATTGTAAACACTACGAACAACCACACGTTTTTCACATCAAGACCCATACCATAAATTAACACCATATCTGCTACGATCGATTGCATGATCCCCACGAAAATAAGAACACTATATTTACTAAAGAACCAAGCTAGACCAGTAGTCGGAGCAATAGAGTTCTTTCTCATTGGATAAACTGAAGTGAACATTAACCCACCTGCAAATAGTCCAATAGATAATATATAAGGTGTTAATCCTACACCATATTCTTTTACATTATTTAATTTATGAGAAACTAGCTCCGTTGGTTCTGCAAAGAATTTATCAGTTTCATCACTTGTTTTAACTTTATTTACTTCATCTCCACCATCTTTCAGGGATTTATGAAGCTCAGTTGTTCCTTTTGTTAAATCTGTTGCTCCTTTTAATAAGTCTCCAGACCCACTATATAACTTATTCGTTCCATCAGATAGTTGTTTAGAACCATCATTTAATTGATTGATCCCTTGGACTAATTGGTCCCCACCTGTATTTAATTTACCTAGGCCAAATGAAAGTAACGAACTTCCTTCACTTAATTCCTTTGTACCATTGTATAAATCATTACTTCCATGTGCTAATTGATTTGCTCCATTAGATGCTTCTTGCAATTTACTATTAAATAAACTTAAATTTGTATTTAATTCTTTTTGTCCAGCAACTAGATTATTTGAACCTTCATATAATTGACCTTGTGCTGCAGCAATTTGATCAACACCAGTTTTAATTTGATTACTTCCTTTTGAAAGCTGATCTAAGCTATTTGAGATTGCTTGTAATTTCTGTAAATCTTCTTTACTTAATGAGCCATCCTGCAATCCATTAACAATTGATTTAAGAGCGTCATTAGTAGCACCAAGATTCTCATTAAATCCTGCTTCATTTTTTTGCAATTGGGTTGCGCCAGCATAAGATTGTTTTAGTCCAGCATTTAATTGGGAACTTCCAGCTTCTAGCTTAGAAGAACCAGTTTCGATTTTATTACCGCCTTCAGCTAGTTGCGATAGTCCATTATTTAAATCACTAGAACCAGCTTTTAATGTACCAGTTCCTTCTAGAAGAGCGTTTAAACCAGTATTTAATTTATTAGCACCATCTTTTGATTGTTTAATACCATCTGATAATTGTGTCGCACCACTTTTCAGTTTTGTACTTCCATTTTCAAATGTGATCATGCTGTCATTTAATTTTTTTAAATTTTTATTTAAAACATCTGTTCCATCTGTTATTTTTGATGCACCATCATTGATTTTACCTGCACCATCAGATGCTTTTGTCATGCCATCTCCAATATCCTTGAAATTATCAAAAACTGTTTTAGCATATTGTTCTGTAATTTCTTTTGAAATATTAGCATTTACTTCTTTGATCGCATTTGAACCAATTTGTGCGCCTACATAGTTTTTACCCGCATTCGTGTAATAATTTAATTTCATTTTCTTCGGTTTTTCGTCTAATAACGTAGCTGCATTTTTAGAGAAATTAGAAGGTAATTCGATGACTAAATAATATTTTTCATCATTTAAGCCTTCCATTGCTTGTTTTTTACTTGTAACTTTCCATTTGAATGACTTATTATCTTTCAATCCTTCTACAAAATCTTTCCCAACATTAAGCTTTTTATCATTAAACTCAGTACCCTTGTCATTGTTAACAATTGCGACAGATAGTTTTTCTGTTTTATTATAAGGATTCCAATAAGCTGATAAGAAAATTAATGAGTAAAGCATTGGTACAAGACCAATCGCAATGATTGTTGCAATTGTCATTGGTTTCTTTAAAATATTCTTCCATTCTTGTTTAAACATATTCTCACTCCCCTTTTAGACCAACTGACCAAATTTGTATTTCGGTCATTTCACTGCATTTAAATAGTTTAATACTCCCTTTTATAAAAAAATAAAAGGTAATACTAAACCATTCTCCCGTTAAACTCATTTTCATGTTTATTCAGGACTTTTATTTCCTATTAATCCAAATAAAATTAACTGCACCATTTTATTAATAGCGTCATCTGTAATATGCATTGGATCTTTATCCAGAACACTCTTTTGTAGATTAAGAATCGATATAATCGTCGTAATCATACTTAAACTTAGTATAGGAATTTCTAAATGGAAATTTGTTTCTTTTGCAAGCATTCTCGATTCTATTTCTTCTTCAATTGGTGTTTTACGATAGATCTGTTGGAAGAAAATTTCTGATAACTCAGGGTGTCGTAAAGTTTCACTGATCAAGATCTCAATTTGATTTCGATTCTTTTCCACCCATTTAATCCTTTTCTCAACATATAAACTAAGCAATTCTTCAATTGAAAGTTTACTAAAATCCTCTTCCACCCAAACGTCTTGAATATCTGGTTTCACACAAGTAATCAATACATCCAGTTTACTTTTAAAATACTTATAAATCGTCGCTTCGGAAATTTTACTTTCCTTTGCAATTTGATTAATCGTCGTACCATCATAACCATTTTTCGCAAAAAGTTGGATAGACTTCTCCAAGATGTGATGTTTTGTTCTTTCTCCCTTATTCACTTTTTACCTCCTTAAAAAACGTTGTTAAAAAGGCATTAAATCTTAGTATTTAGCGCGCTACAAAAAAAGTAAGTATTTATTCACTTTTCTAGTATATTAACCGAAACGGATTTCGTCAACAAAAAGTAAGTGAACACTTACTTTTTTAATCTTTTTTTAATGTTACCTTTTTTTAATCGACAATAACTAAAAAAGTGTTGCCTTTGTTAGCAGAATAATTTATTATTACACTTTGTAGTCAAAATTATCGGATAATTTTGCGAATATTCTTACAAAGGAGAGGTATTCATGACAGAATTGGTTACAGTACTCAACGACTATCTATGGGCTAAATTACTTGTTATTTTATTAGTAGCAATCGGCCTATTTTTAACGGTTTATTTAGGATTTATTCAGTTTAAATTCTTCCCTGAAATGATTCGATTATTATTACGTGATGGTCGAAACAGAGACAAAAGCAAAAAGACTGTTTCATCATTACAAGCATTTATGATCGGAATGGCTGCTCGTATAGGTACGGGGAATATTGCCGGTGTTGCAACAGCAGTGGCATTAGGAGGACCTGGTGCAGTTTTTTGGATGTGGTTAATGGCTTTAATTGGTTCAGCTTCAGCATTTGTAGAAAGTACATTAGCTCAGCTTTATAAAGTTAGAGATGGTTCTTCATGGCGTGGCGGACCTGCTTATTATATGGAAAAAGCTTTAGGTAATCGAAAGCTTGGAGTTATTTTTAGTATTTTAATTACTTTATCTTTTGGTCTTATTTTTAACGCAGTACAAGCAAACACGATTGCTGCTTCTATCAATAATGAATTTGGTGTAAATACAAAAACAACTGCGATTGTACTTGCTATTATTACAGCACTAATTATTTTTGGTGGCGTACATCGAGTTGCAAAGTTCTCAACTATTTTAGTACCGATTAAAGCTGGGGTTTATATTATTTTAGCTTTATGGGTTATGATTTCAAATTTCGATATCTTACCAAATGTATTTGGTGCAATTTTCTCTGAAGGTATTTTTACGTTTAAACAAATGTTTGGCGGTGTAATGGGTGCTGCAGTACTTCACGGTATTCGTCGTGGATTATTCTCTAACGAAGCTGGTATGGGTTCTGCTCCAAATGCAGCTGCAACAGCTGACGTAACTCACCCAGTAAAACAAGGTTTTATTCAAGCATTAGGTGTAATTGTTGATACATTTATCATCTGTTCGTCTACAGCAATGATCGTATTAGTTTCAGGCGTTTATAAAACATCTGAGCTATCTGGTATTCCTTTAACACAGGAATCTTTACGTGTAAGTGTTGGAGACTTCGCTGCAACATTCGTTGCAATTTCAGTATTCTTATTTGCATTAAGTACAATTATGGGTAACTATTACTACGGTGAATCAAATATTAGCTTCATGAAGCATTCGAAAAAATCAATTTATGTATACCGTTTTTCTGTAATTGGAATGGTGTTATTCGGAGCATTATATAGCGCTGAATTAATTTGGTCTTTAGCAGATATCTTTATGGGACTAATGGTATTAGTTAATCTTTACGCAATTACGCGCTTAGTTAAAGTTGTAAAAGCTTTATTAAAAGATTATGTTTCTCAAAAGAAACAAGGTTTGGATCCAGTTTTCTCTGCTGATAAAATCGATAACTTACCTGGTCGTGATCAGTTAGAGGCTTGGGTTGATGAGAAGGACGTTAAGAAAAACGTTGGATAATGATTTCTGAGTAACCACCCTTCATCTTTTAAGATGAGGGGGTATTTTTTTATAACTCTTCCAAAAAAAGAAAAAAGCCACCAACTAATTATTGGTGGAGTTAGTTCATCTACACTTAATTTTATATATTGTCCTAATCTGATTTTTCAAGAAGGTTTTTAGATATTTTGTTACCTTCTCCTACTAATATTTTTATACCTAAATAAATCCCAAGTGAATTTAATAGCATAACATCAATATCGAAACTTCCTACAACATACTTTTTTTGTAAAAATTCTATAAATATTACTAATAAGATTGAAACAAAAATACAAATAGAAACTTTCATCTTTCTATAAAAGTAATAATAAACTATACATCCTAGGGGAATAAAAATTATAATATTCCCAACTATATTCGATATGATATAAATTAAATCAGCTTTACTGCCTATATACCCTAATATAGTTTTAAAAGGTATATAATTGTCTCTATAATGATTTCCCAGTGAGTTTCTTGAAAAAAGAACAGAAACCAAAAATACTTTATAAGTAAGTGTAAATGCTCCGAAACCAAATTTACTAATATAGAATTCCCTATTTTTTGTATAGTACAAAATCATATTTATGATCGTATTAACAATTAATACTAAACATAAAAATAGACTATATCCAAAAAAGGCATTTACATAGGGAATAAGCCTTGAAAGAAATTCTCCAAGAAATGCTCTCATTACAAAAAATACAAATAATGTAGATAGTAGTAATGTAAATAGATTATTTAGTTTTATTTTCATAATAGCTAATTTCCCTTACCAAAATTGGCCTTTAACACCTACATACGATTTAGCCTCGCCTTTAATAACTTCAAATGAAAGTTTATACTGACCATTGCCTACCCCTTCTTGATATGTTACTGAAGTATTTCCACGAAATGTTTGTGAAGCACTATATACGGGGATGTATAACCCTACTATACTTTTCTTTAATGGTGTTATTTTAATTGATTTTCCCCCTGCACTATATTGTTCGTGTTTTAAATGTAACCACCCTTTAGAAATATTAAATGCATTTTTGGATTCTAAATATCCAGTTAGTTTCCCATCATACTTCTGAGTCGCTGAAGCTGATTAATATATTAATGTATCATTTCATACTTGACCATTACCCGAAATAATCCGAAAACTTTATGTACTTTCCATATTTTTCATTATTATGTCACAATGAAGGAGTATGCCCTGCACTTCTAACTCTCTCCCTGATCAAATTCTAAAAAGTATTTCAAAAAAATAAAAAAACCGTCTGAAAAATATCAGACGGTCTTACATTTTTTAATATAAAATTCCCTATCCTAATAAGCAGTCCAACCTGCATCACCAGTAATTACAGTACCATTAACAAAACTTGATTCATCTGAAGCAAGGAATAAAGCTATTTCTGCAATTTCTTCTGGTTTACCTACTCGTGGATTAACTCCTAATCCTGCTTGTATACGTCCCATTCCAAAATGATTGATATTTGTCATTGAAGAACCAATATTTGTTTCAACTCCACCTGGGGCAATTGCGTTACAACGGATGCCATTCGTTGCGTACATGAACCCAGTATTCTTAGTGAATCCAACAACTGCATGCTTAGACGCTGTATAAGCCGCTCCTGCTCTAGCCCCTTGAAGTCCACCTGCCGAAGCTACATTAATAATAACTCCTTGCTCTTTTTCTAAAAAGATTGGTAAGACTTTTCTTGTTGAACGCATTACGCTCGTAGTGTTTACCTCAAAAACTCTTTCCCATTTTTCATCTTCAATAATGGGCTTCCTTATGCCGGTTACAGGTAGGTTATTCGATCGCGTTGGTGCAAAATGGCTAGCTATTTTCAGATATTCAAAAGGATATTATTATTTGGTACGGGTCATCAGCACTGATTGGTACAATTGTATCGTGGTTAAGAAATGACATGCCCTATACTCCCCAATATTTAGCTAAGCAATTATCTTTGCTTTTTAGAATTGGTAATAAGGTCGAATAAAAAACTGTAAGCCAATTTGCTTACAGTTTTTTTGTATGGACCATCCTTCTCCTACCTTTAACTCGAAAATCGACAAATTTCTTACTATTATAGAAATCTTTTGAAAAAAATACATTTTTTCACATATAACCTTCCTAATTAATGTAATTAATTGAAGAATATGTAAATTATTGATTAATCAGCTCTATTTCACTCTTCATTTTCTCTTAAATTTAACGTAATTTTATTTTTCCTTAACATATCTTTAAGTATTACTTCACATACTACACGGCTTTTCTAAATATACTATTTTTGTTGTTAAATGTAGAATTTTAGTATAAGGCGCTATTTTTAACATCCTGGAATGGGAGGAGGACTTAGTTATGTATGAAGGAAAAATCATTAAATTTTATCGAGAAAAGTACAAACTAACACAAGAACAATTAGGAAAAAACATTTGCTCCGTTACCCATATTAGTAAAATAGAATGTGCACAGACAAAGTACGCCCCTGAAATTATAAATTTATTATCCAAAAGACTTGGAATTGACATGGAATTAGAAGTAGCTAATTTTATGAATATTAAACAACGATTACTTCACTGGCATGATGTAATTATTATGCAATTATTTGAAGAGATGGATCAAATTTACTATGAATTTGAAATGGAAGAATTAATTCAAATCTCTGAGTATAATGATATGTATCAGTTACTAAGAGCAAAATATTTTCTTGCACATGCTAAATGCAATGAAGCATTTAAAATCATAAAAAAGTTACAAAAAAAAGAAGACAAATTAGCTTCATATGAGAGAAATTTATTAAAGCATATTTTAGGAATCTATAATTTGGCAAAGCAAGAATATGGTAAAGTAATCCAAATTTTAAAGTCAATCGATAATTCAGTATATAAAAACCCTGAATTTTATTACCATTTAGCATCCGCTTACCATACATTAAACGCTCCTGTGTTAGCCTATTATTATGCTGAAAAATCTCATCATTTTTTTAAACAAATCAATAACTATCTTAGAGTTATTGATGCTGAAATGTTAATGATTATTCAGGTCCAAGGTGACACTTTAGATGAAGAAATTATTAATCGTATCAAAAATTTGATTAGAAGCTGCGAACTATGTAATGCACCTGATCGAAAAGCAAAAGCTTTGCATAATTTAGCTTATGAATTTTACAGAGGTAAAAATTATAAGGAAGCAAGAAAGTATTATAAAGACTCTATGTTACTAAAAGATTCAGAATCTTTATCCTATTTATTATCATTAGAGGGCTATGTCCGAAGCTCTTTTGAAGACGGTTATTCGAACCTAGAAGAATTAATACATGATGCTGAAACTGGATTGTTTACTGCGAAAAAGAATAATTATATTTTATATATCCATTTATTTAAACTTTTACTTTATTTATTAAAATCCAAAGAAAAAGAGTACTATAATTATTTAAATAATAAAGCGTTACCAATGTTTATTAAAAATGGTTTTACTTTTTTAGTGGAGCGTTCTAAGAAGGAATTATTTAATTATTATAAAAAAATGAATTTAAATGAACAAGCAATGGAGATTGCGCAGTTAATTGTGAATGCATAAGAACTTATATATAATTTAATAGTGCTACTATTTACTGATAAATGCTGGACCCTCACCTTGAGAGCCAGCTTTTTATTTTTTCAAGAGTTTTGAGAGATTGAACTTTAAAGAAAAAGAAGACAAGAATACGAAGTCAGTGTTCCTGTCTTTTATTATGTTTAAGGAAAAGTTTAATTTGAAAAAACTGATCTAATCGTTTTACTTTTCCAAAAAGGGTGTTAATCGATGTTCTCAATTTCATAAGCACCCTTTTTGACTTTTTTTGCTTGGGAGTAATTTGTACTACTTGCTATTTCACTTTTTTATAGTTTGATAGACATTACGCTTGTCCAGTCACTATAGATTTTTTTCGATCCAATCAATTTGTAAGAACGGATTTTGTAATAGTATGTTTTGCCTTTACTTAATCCTTTATTTGTATAATATGTTGTTGTCACGTTACTTAAGTGTGAAAATGATCCTGTTTTTGAAGATGATTTAACAATTTCATATCTTGTTGCAACTGATACTTTTTATATGGATTCAACTTTTTTCTATCATTAAAAAATACTAATGGGAATAAAATTTCCTTTCAAATATAATATACGGCTTGTACAACAACCCATATATCATTAAATGAAATATCAATTAATTTGTATCAATAAATAGCCCATTAATAAAGATATAAGTTATATACATCTTTTATCTGAGATAGAAAAGATTTTTCTTACAAAGTAAAATCAAATTAGGTTGATTGTTCTTGTTCTACTAACGCGCTCGTTAGTTCAATAAAAAATTTGCTATTAAAACAACTAATGTTGATATAAAAGCAAATTTAATGAAAAAATATCCAATAAATCTAATACCTTTTGGAAGGTATCTAAATCTAAACTAGTTCGTTTTAAAGGACTAACGCCTTCTAATTTTTGCAAATCCTCTATAGGTGAATAAATGTTTCCATCCACATTTTTACTATTTGTTTACTGAGACTCATGTGTTATCCTCATCTTATTTCACTACTTTTTTTCAATTAAATAAATTAACTACTCATGTTTTTAACTATTATATTCCAAATTAATAATTGAAACCTTTTTCATTGTTCAACACAATAAAAGGCCTACGGAAGTAGACCTTTAGTGTTCAATTATTGCAATTGTTAGTTACTTAAGTTAAAAACTTTATGATATTTCTCTAATATCTAAAACTTCAGTATTCCAAGTGATCATCAGGGCCAATCCGTTTGCGGAAGACCCAATATGTCCATATTTGATAAGTCAGCACGAAGGGTATTGTAGTCAACGCGATGATTGTCATGATTTTCAGCGTGTACGGGCTCGATGCTGTATTGTAAATCGTTAAGTCATAAGCTGTATCAATTGAACTGATCATAACGCGTGGGAACAATGACATAAAAACTGTAATGGTAGACAACACGATCGTTAAACCTGTCATCGCAAAAGCCCATCCGTCATGCTTGCTTCTAATAAAATACCAGACTGAAAATAGTGATAATCCAGCTAATACCGGCACCGTTCCTGGTACAACACCATGTCTTGTAAACATATCAGTTTCAAAATAACTAAGTACAATAAATAGCATCATAACAGCCGTTGTCCAAGCTCCTAATCTTAAAGCAATCTTGCGGGAATTCTCTCTTAATTGACCGGTCGTTTTCAGTGATAAGTATAATGATCCGTGCAATAGAAATAGGAGTACCATACTTGCCCCTGCTGATATAGAATATAAATTGATTAGATCCCAGAAGCTGCCTACATAGTTCATGTTTCCATCAATTGGTACACCTCTCATGAGATTTGCGAGCGCCACGCCCCATAGTAATGGTGGAAGAAGGCTCCCAAAGAAAATGACCCAATCCCAAGTTGAACGCCATGTTTTACTTGGAAGCTTACTCCGAAACTCGAAGGCAACACCTCTTCCAATTAAAGAGATTAGTAGCAAAAAGAGCGCCATATAGAATCCACTAAACAAAGTGGCATACCAATTTGGAAAAGCTGCGAACATCGCGCCACCAGCCGTAATGAACCAGACTTCATTGCCGTCCCAAACCGGCCCAATCGTATTAATAATCACCCGCCGATTGATATCACTTTTGCCCAAAAACGGCAGTAACATCCCAACTCCGAAATCGAAACCTTCTAAAAAAAAGAATCCTATAAACAATACTGTAATCAGAACAAACCAAATCGTTTCTAACATAGCTGCACACGCCTTCTTTTTTATGATTTTCTATTAAATTTGCTCAAAGGGATCTTCCTGAACATGTTGCTTTTCTTCTTCCGGCCCTTTCTTTACATAACGTACGAACAAAAATACTAATACTGCGGCCAAAATAGCGTAAACAATCGTAAACCCAATAAACGAAGTCCATACCATTCCGGCTGACACAGTCGGAGAGACTCCATATTCCGTCTTGTGCAAACCAAAGACAGTCCAAGGCTGACGCCCTACCTCTGTCATAATCCATCCCGATGAGTGACCTATATATGGTAAAGCGAGAGCCGGTATCATCAGTTTGAAGTATAATCGTTGTTTATCCAGTTTCTTCCGCATGACCGCAACAACACCATATAAACTAAGCAGAATCATAAGGGTCCCTGCTAAAACCATAATTCGAAAGCTCCAGAAAGTTGTTTTGACCGGTGGGATATAATTGCCTTCCCCGTATTTTGCAGTGTATTCTTCTTGGAGTTGATGTATCCCCTTTACACTGCCCTCAAATTTATTATAAGCTAACAAACTAAGTAATCCGGGAACCGAAACTTCAAATGTATTTCTGTGATGTTCCGTGTCAATCCCTGAAATAATTGCCCAAGGTGCACTGTCACCGCTTGTCTCCCAGAGCGCCTCTGATGCTGCCATCTTCATCGGCTGACTCTCCATTAAATGTTGAGCTTGTTCATGACCGGTTATAGATACTGCTAAATTGGCTGCTAATGAAACAATGATTGCAATGATAAAGGACGGCTTGAACACACTTATTTGCTGCTTACGCAAGAGCTTGTAAGCACTTATACCTGCTACAAACATCGCACCAGTGGACAACGCGCCAAACACAACGTGAGGAAATTCAACCCATAATTGTGGATTAGTCATTAATGCAAAGAAACTTGTCATCTCAGCTCGCCCGTTTCGAACGGCAACACCTAAAGGCTCTTGCATGAACGAGTTTGCTAGCAGAATCCAGAATGCTGAAATTGTCGTTCCCACAGCAACCAACCAAATACAGGCCAAATGGATTTTTTTCGGTAAACGTTCCCAACCGAAAATCCATAAACCTAAGAATGTCGACTCTAGAAAGAATGCGATCAAAGCTTCCACGGCAAGCGGTCCTCCGAATACATCTCCTACAAAACGGGAATAGTCTGACCAGTTCATGCCAAACTGAAACTCCTGCATAATACCGGTTACAACGCCTACAGCGAAATTCAACAAGAATAGCTTGCCCCAAAAAATAGCCATCTTCTTGTAAAATTCGTCATTCTTCGCCACATAGACAGTTTGCATAAAGGCGATTAAATATGACAATCCAATCGTCAGTGGGACAAATAAGAAATGATAAATTGTCGTTACCGCAAACTGCCATCTAGCCAAATCTAAATTATTCATTTTCAGTAACCCCTTTCAAATTCTTCCTTATTAGGTAGATTTTGCTTTTCGAGGCATTATATACTATAAAATTCCTCATTATTAAAATTCCATTTCACATGCTTTTCTAAAGTAAATATAAGGAATTCCATTATGATATATTGTTATCACACTGATTCGCCTTAGCTGCACATAAAAGAAAAGCCAATCACTGTTTTAGCAGGATTGGCTTTTGCATAAATTAAGTCACTCTAAATAAAGAAAGAAAAACTACTTTAAATACAATGTTACTTATAATTTAATTCTTCATTATAATTCCATTCCCTTGTTCAACTAAACTGCCATTTAGTCACTCATGCAGCGCGAGCGCTGCACCACAGCGAATGAAAATTGATTGGAATTGTCTATACTAATACTGACTTTATCCAGTCAACTGTAATCACTAGACTTTTTAGTTAAGCTCTCCTCTTTTTTTTAACGATTGAGCAGGGTTTTCTTAAGTATTGTCATTTTGTTATATCAGAACTAACTAATTTTCATGGTAGTTGAACAAGATCCACTTCAGTTCTCCATAAAAATTTTAAATATATATCCTTATCAGCAATGAAAAAAGGAACTTCCAGGAAAGATCCTTTTTTGCTGCTTGTTGAATTAACACATACTTTAGTTATGTATCTACTAAAAATTCTTTTTTAAATTTACTTTTAATCTCTTGTAATTTCTTTTTGTCACTCATTATATATCTTCCTTCCTACTATCTTTAATTATTTTCCGTCCAATTGTATGTATTTGAACAATTATCATTTTCTTATCTTCTTCCTTTACATTTTTTGGTACAATATTCACTGTAGCTTTACCTATGTATGTTAAAACTATATCGAAATGGATAAATTTTATACTTTAACAATTAGAAAAAAGGTGTAACGAAAAAAGAGGATAATAGGGATTCATAATCCGGCATATCCTCTTCTATCTTTTAATTACTTTTTTCTTTGTTTACTTTCTTTATGTCCAAAAAAACGGTAGCGCTCTACCACCCTTAATCACTTTTGATAACTTACTACATTCTCTTACATAAACTCCATTTAAGCTTGTCTATAATTTTTTTAACTTAATTTATCCCTAGTGCCAGTTTTATGGATGTAATTGTTTTTCCATTGTACTCTTTTACACCAGTTGGTGTATCTAAGACATAATCGTTTTCTTTTAAATAATTAGCCTCCAGTAACTTGAAGTCCTTTGCATCAATGGTACCATCAAAGTTAATATCAGCGTTGCGATTATTTGTTCCCCAATATTGTTGAAGCAAAATCACGTCATTAATATCAATTACATTATCTTTATTAATATCTCCTGCACTTTCTCTTACTGTAGAGTAAGAAACGCTTTCACCTACATGAATATCCCCATCTTTTCGGCCAATTTCCAATGGTGTGTAAGTTGTAAAATGGCCAGGAACATCTATGATGACTGTATATAACTGTTCTGTAAGTGGTAGGTTATTAAAAACGCTGTCTCCATTTGTTTGAATATCCCCATTGTATACTTGACCATTTGAACCTTGAGCTGTAGTTTTTGCACCTATTTTCGTGTAGTCAATTGCATAATTAAATCCGCCGTTTGCATTTAATAATCCTTGTGCATTGATTTTTGCTGTAGCTGTTGAATAGGCAGAATAGCTTGATAATAAACCTATCTCTGTATACGGGCTTACTGTTTTACCACTTAGATCCTTATACGAACAAGAATTTGAATTGACGAAAAAGAATATACTATTTACATTTACATATACTTTTGAATTCGTCTCTACTTTCATATCAAATAATGGCAAATCACCAGTTAAACCATCTCCAGGTGCTTTTATATTAATCGTATTCGATATACTTGTAGTCCCAGTTGAGGTAGCTGTAAATAGTGTTTCGCTTGATAAATCTTGATTTTTATTAAATATGACTGAATTAAAATATCTTGATGTGTAATCAAACTTGATTGTTAAGTCTTTTGCATTTTGTAAACCATGAGCATAGAATGTATAGGTTAACTGATCCCCCATTTTAAAGGACTCTTTATTTGGTTTCGCGTAAATATACTGTGTCCCTGGTTTCATATAATAAATGACTTTAGCGTTTGTTGAGTTACCAGCTTTATCAGAACCCACAAATTGGAGCTTATTTACTGCATTATAACCAGGATCGACTGAAATTTCTTTATTAAACTTGCCATTTTTATCGGCCTGGATCCCTAAGGCTGGAGAGTTGGGTCCGTACCAAACATTATTATTTGCTTGTGTAACATTTATTCCACTATCTTCCATTGCCTTTCCTTCATTATCGATAACACTTCCAGATAATGTTACTGTTTTTTGGCCAGGGGCCAATTCTACGAATGGAAGATCTCCTTTAGGTATAGCATTAGTATCATCTAAAGTGAAAGTTGGATTACTATTATCAATGAATCCTTGATCAGTCTTTGTATACTGTTTACCATCTAAATTTGTACCAATGACTTTAATTTTGTATAATCCTTCCGGTGCTTGGATAGAAGTATATCCAATAGGTTTCTTCGCACTCCCCGTAAATGGAAAATACCTTCCTGCAAACGCACTTTGAGCATATAAATCGGTGTCCATAGTTGCGCTAGTAACATCAATTGTTTTGATTAAACCCAAATCTTTATTTGTTTTCGGATCAACTAAAATAAAATCTAATGTTTTCATTGGTGAATTTAGTCTGAAATCTAAATCAGTATTATGAACGGTGAAAGGGTTATTTACGCGATTTGTAGTGAAACTTGGTGAGTGAACTTTGAAATATTCGAAACCTTCTTCCGCTAGTCGGAAGCCAAATGGAATTTGATAATTATCATCTGGGTCTTTTTCATTTACTATATGAATATATCCCTCATACGTACCTTTTTTAGCAGTTGTTGGTATGAAAAGTGATGCAGGGATTGTTTCCTGACTATTCTTTTTCATTTTTACATCTTCAGGTAACACTAATGAAACCCCGTTTTCTTCAGCATCTAAAGACCCTCTGACTCCAACGTTATAATCTACCGAAATATTATACTTCTGCATTTTATCAGTATGGTTTGTGATTAGTAGATTCGTTGTTTTTGTGATGTCATTTTTATCGATTGGAATAAAACCATAGCTAAGACCACCGGTTTGTTCATCAATCATTTCTTTTACATTATTTTTAATAAACGGTGTTTTATCTTGAACTGCCAGCTCAGTACGTGAATGAATCGCTTTATAAGGGTCAACTCTTCCTGCCCCTACTTCAAATACACTATAATGACCTCTTAATGGATCTGCTGTATTCATTAAGACCGTTTTCACATCTGCAGGTGTATAATCTGGATGTGCTTGTAAAAGTAATGCCGCAATTCCAGCAACATGCGGAGTTGCCATCGATGTACCCGACATTCTCAAGTATGCAGAGGAATAATCAGTAACATCATTTTTATTATTTATATAAGAAGGTACTGTTGATAAGACAGATACACCTGGTGCTGTAACTTCTGGTTTGATGTCATATAATGTACCAGATGGTCCTCTTGAACTAAAGCTAGCTAGTTCATCACCTGAAATTTCACCTTCTCCAATATCTCCTAACGTAACGGTCGGTGTACCATTAGCGAATAAATCATTAGCAGCCAAGCCATCTTTATTTGTCATTGAGAATACTGGGATATTGTCATTACTTTCTCCCAAATAATAAGGGATTTGTCCTTCAGTAGCATTGTTGTTATAGATGATAACACCCGCAGCTCCGTTTTGTTTTGCGTAATTCATTTTATCAATAAGAGCATAAGTTCCACGTGCGACGAATGCAATTTTACCTTGAACGTTTTTTCCAGTATAATCGGTTGCTCCGCCTTCTCCTACATTGACAACATCAAATGTTTTTCCAGACAAGCCCGCAAAATCATCTGTCCATTTTTTGGTCATCAATTGTAACGTACTCGCAGTGTCTTTACCATTTTCCACAAATTTACTTACAAATGTCGTTACCTTAGTTGACGCGGAACTCGCACCAACTGTTAATGCAAGTGCTGCTGCACCTGGTGAGCCTAATGTGTACATACCATCCCCAGAGTTACCTGCTGCAACTACCGCAGTAACACCGCTTAATACTGCATTATCGATCGCTAAACTTGTTGCTTCTAATGGATTGTTGAGAGAAGTACCCAAAGATAGGTTTATCACATTCATTCCATCTGCCACTGATTTATCGATACCTGCAATAACTGCTGAATTCTGACCTGAACCGTATGGCCCCAATACGCGGTAAACATATAAATCAGAATCAGGCGCTATTCCCGTAACTTTATAATTAGAATTATTTTTTGCTTGACCGGCGATTGTTCCTGATACATGTGTACCGTGGTCAGTATAATACGAACTTCCATTTAAGAATTCTGATTTTTTGGAAGCTTTCCATTGAGCATATGTAGTTTCCATTGGGTCACTATCATTATCTACAAAATCATAACCACCTTTATATGCACCTTTTAAATCAGGGTGATTATAATCAATACCGGTGTCAATTACACCGATCTTTATATTTTTTCCGGTATAACCTTCCTTATGCAATTGATCAATCTTTAAAAATGGTATACTATCAACCTTTGTCTGTGCTTCCTCATTTACAACTTCAACTGGTGGTTTAACTTGAATTGTAGTATCACTATAGACGGCTTTAACCATATCAAAATCTAACAATTGCTTAATCTGATTTGCAGGAAGTGTAATTGTAACACCGTTAAATGCATTCTGATAAGAGTATGTAATTTGAAAATTCTCTTTTTCAGATTTCACTTTTGTTCCGATCTTATCTTGTAGCTCCTTTTTAAACTGAGCATGTGACTTAACTACGTTTTCTTTCGCTTGCTCTAACGAAATCGATTCCCCTTTTGTAGCTTTTTCTAATTGTGCTACTTTTGCAGGAAGTTCCTTGAATTCTACAATCACCGATACTTCATCATCACTAGATAAGTCAATATCATCAGATAATCGTAGTCCGGTCTTAAATTCTGTGGAAGCTAATTGTTGCAAAGCTACTCGTTGTTCATCTGTTAGCGCTCGAAGAATATTCTCTGCTTCACTTGAAATAGCATACGCGGGCTTTTGGGTAATTACGGAAAAACCTAAAATACTAGTACTAGCTAATGCGAGCACAGATGTAGCCTGAAAAACTTTCCCCATTATTTTTTTCATTTTTATTTCCTCCTGTTTCATTCTAATAAATAGATTGAAAAAAGTGACATAATATTTTTTAAATTTACAAAAAAATCACTTAATTATCATTATAGCTTGTCAATCTCTTGAAGAGTATTGGGGAAATTGCACAAGAAGTTTGTCTGCATTTTCCGTCATAAATCGTCAAAAAAATAATTAAAATGCCACATTACGTAAAATGAGCAGAAAAAGGATATAAAATAAGTTAATTTAATATAGATTTTTACACATTTTCGACATATGTTTTGGGGTAATATTAGAACTTTACTAGAACAAGCAATTAAGAGAAGTGCTCTTTATTGTATTTAAAGCAAATACAAGTTTCGCAACATTAGCATCAACTGGTGAAATAATATCTTAAATCCTAATTCAAGTGGTGAGATGGTCTCGATGAGGTAATAGGAAAGTGAGCGTGGACTTGACGTATAAAAATAACTTCTGATCTTAGTATTTGGAGAGATTGGTTGGTTCATTCTTTAATAAACTATCTTGAAAATAAATTTCCGCATTCCACAAAAAAGTCAAAACTAAATAAGACGCTACTCAATTTTAAAAAAAAAAGAGAACGTCAAACATATAGACTAATGGGATAAAGAGCGATGGATAACGAAGATGAATGGGAAAATATCACACTGGAGGCATATATAGAAGCTATGGAGGCCTGGAAGACCGATTCAAATAAGATTGAGATACCAGACACACCGAATTGGAAGGTTTTCGCTTTAATTCTATTATCAGGAAGGTTTTATGAATACAAAATCTTGATTCAACTATTAGCTATATAAAATGAGTAGCTATTAGCATTTTGTTGAGGAAAGATAAACAAATAGCTAAAATAAATGTAAAACCTATTGCACCAGACTTTGAGTTAGGTTTGATTTATACCTTCTAATAAATGGTAAAGTAAACTACTCCCCTTACTTAACAATTTGGTCCGATTGTGGAATTTAGCTTAAACAAATATAAAAATACAATTCAATTTGTGAAGTTTTTCACTTAAACTAAACTGCCATTTAGTTTAAGTGTAATAATTCACAAACTTTTCTAAATTTGAACATAAATAACAAGCTGTTTTAGTTAAATCATATTAAAATGTCATTAAAGGATAGCATAAAGTATTTTACAGCATAATTGCAACATTTGAGTAAACTTTTGGTTAAAATCACAGTCTTCTTCTTTGAGTTTAGGTAAAATACAGCATATAATTTCCTAAATTAAAATAAAGCATGGTCAAGCCACTATTATTGT
>NZ_NUHI01000012.1:0-139992 GCF_002575105.1 Bacillus sp. AFS053548
ATATAATAATATTACATTTCTTGTTTTAATTTTTTACCAATATCACCTATTTTTAGAGAAACTTATTCTGTGAGTTTCTCTCTTTTTTTACCCAACTAACGCTTGCGTTAGTTGTACAACAGTTCAGTTTAATTAAAAGAAATAAAAGCATCATTTTTAAAATAGTACAGAAATGCCTCAAATAAATCTATTTCAGAACAATCTGGTCTTTGTTGCTTAACATTGTCTACAATATCCTGAATATCCACCATATTAAGTACATAACAATAATTGTTTTGAGTAGCAAATTTAGGTATTTCTTCATTATCATCCAATTTGTCTAGATCAAATAAATAACAAGAAGAATTCAAATCCCATTTCTCTCCATTTGTTAAAAATAGAGAGTCGTTCCATTGGTAGTCACTTGCATTAATCAATATATCTCTTAGCTCCACTAAATTTTTCATGTTTTATTACCTCGTCATTGACCCTTCAATCACTTGTTTTTGTCACTTATTTATATAAAATTATACCATCTCTTATTGCACTAAACTGCCATTATGTTGAAAAGTAAAAAGCGATCTTCTATTGAAGAATCGCATCAGTTAGTGGAATAAATTATTTTCTTATAACTGCAAACTCATAGTGACTGTCCTAATGCTAAATCCCAATTTTTCATACAGTTTAATTGCTTGATTCCCTGCAAATGCACTTAAACGGATTTCTGAGTATCCATCTTGTTTTAGTTGTTCAATACCTGCTTTCATTAATAGTTTGGAAATCCCGCTCCCTCTAAATTCTTCTTTAACAAATAGTTCGTAAATAAATCCACTAATCATATCAGTAAATGGGTCTTTGTTTGTCCCTATAAGAATCCAGCCCATTAATTTATCGTTTTCAGTTGCTATTAAATAATAACTTCCCTTTTCCAAAAGTGGTTTAACAAGTTGGTCAATTTTTTCTTTCGTAGGTTCTACTTCACCTAACGTGCCATCATAAACAGCTTGTGGAGAAAGTAATAATACCTTTTTCAGTTCAAAATCGTTAGGTTTTCTAATTTCCATTAATTGAATCAGTCCTTTAATATTCTTTTCTTCAGTTTAGCATAATGTCCCCATTATTCTCTTCAAAAGGTTATGATTAACTTGAATTATTATTGTGCTAATCTGCAATTTAGTTGAACAAGATTGTTACCAATTTGAGTATTAATTCTATTGATCTATGTTCATGATAAAAGATAAAAAAGCCGACTTCCCAGGAATCGAAATCGACTAAAAAAATCATATATTTACGAATCTGAATTATCCTTATTTCAGCTAAAACAGTACTGTAACTAAATATTTCCAAATTGAAGTTTCGTTCAGTTTCTCCTCTTTAATAGACCTATATAACTATTTATTCTTTAAAATAGAACAAAAAAAGAATCAACTAAACTGTTGATCCTTTTGTTTTAACTAATTCATTTATTTAACCCCTGATTATCCGCGTTCTCTAAATTCAAAACATACTTAAATATTCTCTTAAATTATCTTCTACACAATCTATAACCAATTTCAAAAAATTCTCTGTTTTGCCGGTCATACTAGCAAGCTCTAAAGCTTCATAATAATGAATACGTTTAACTGGATCTGCTTTAATGATTGCTAGAGACCCCCAATCAATTATGAATATTCAATAGTTGAAATTATAGTCCACGGTCCTTATCAAACCATTCATCCGGATTTCATTCAGCAGAAAGACCACCTAAGCATTAATTTGAATGATATCTAGTACTATATGTGCATTTAAAAAAACTGATTCAAAAGGTCAAATTATTTAAACCCTTCAAATCAGCCTCCACTAAACTTTCTCAGAAAAATACTTATTCATCTTATATAAAAGACTTTGTCTAGATATCCCAAGTTTTCTTGCTGCTTTTGCAGGCTGACCTAGTGAATCATCAAGAGCTTTTAATATGTACTTTCTCTCGATTTGGTCTAAAATTTCTGGTAAAGGGAGATCGTCATTCACTGACTCAATTAAACTTTCATTCTTCATTTCACGTATTTCTCTTGGAAAGTCCTCAATTACAAGTCTTTCGCCGTTACATAAAACGACTGCCCTTTCAATTGCATTTTCTAGTTCACGTACATTTCCTTGCCAATGATAGTTCATTAAATAATTTAATAATTCTCGGTTAGCTTGGTAATTTTTTTGATGCTTGTTACGATACTTATCTAGAAATTTTTCTACTAAGAGTGGAATGTCTAACTTACGCTCCCGTAAAGGTGGAATATATAGGTCAACGATATTTAATCGATAATATAAATCTTCTCGAAACTTGCCTTCTTCTACTAATTTCTTTAAATCCCGATTCGTTGCACAAATAATTCGGACGTCAACAGTTCTAAGCAGATCGCTACCAACTCTCATAAACGTTTTATCCTGTGTGACTTGAAGAAGCTTTGCTTGGAAAGCAGGTGAAATCTCACCAATTTCATCTAAAAATATGGTCCCTCCATTTGCAGCTTCAAATTTTCCTTTTCTACTGGCGACAGCTCCTGTGAATGAGCCCTTTTCATGACCAAATAATTCACTCTCCAATAATGATTCTGGAATTGCTGCACAGTTTACTGGAACAAATGGTGCTTGTTTTCTACCACTTAGATTATGGATCATTTTAGCAATTTTTGTTTTTCCTGTTCCGCTTTCTCCTTGAATCATAATATTAGCTTCCGTATCGGAAACCCGTTCTACTAAGTTAATGATGTTTTTCATCTGAGGACTACTTGTTACAATTTCTCCATAAATTTCCGATTGTTGAAGCTGTTCTTTAAGCAGTTTATTTTCCTCTTTTACACCAAGCCATTCGAATGCCTTTTCAATTACAACGACCAATTCAGTTAATTTAACCGGTTTTACCATGTAGTCAAATGCGCCAGCTTTCATTGCTGAGACTGCATTGTCTACATTCCCAAAAGCCGTCATCATAATGTAAACCTTATTAGGATAAAGTCCAATAAATTCTTGTAAAAGCTCTAGGCCTGATACATCAGGGAGTTTCACATCTAAAAAGACTAAACTAGCGGAAACTTCAGCCATTTTTTTTCGAGCCTCTTGCCCATTCGCCGCCGTATAAACGGTATACCCCTGTTTGGAAAGCGAGGATTTTAAGATTTTTAAAATTTTCGATTCATCGTCTACAAGTAAAATATTTTTCATTAATCTATTACTCTCCTTTCCTATACAAATTTTGGGAGTTTTATCGTAAATATTGTTCCTCCCACATCTGATTGTGCATAAATTTCTCCACCAAATTGCGTCGTAATTTCATGGGCAATGGATAATCCGAGTCCTGTACCTTCCTTTTTCGTTGTATAAAATGGATCAAAAATCCAGTTAATTTCCGATTCTGGAATCCCGACACCTGTATCTTTAATTTCAATGGACCAAAAATTACTAGACTCCGACAACTTGATTGATAGGCTTCCACCATCTTCCATTGCATGTAAGCTATTAATTATAATGTTTAAAAATACTTGGCTTAACTTCCCTTGCGAAGCGAAAACGAAAGCTTCTTCCGTTTGGAATATTTTAGTAACGGAAATGCCTTGTTCGATCAATTTATTTTTTAATAGATTAAGAAGCTCATCAATGACAGCTGCTACATCTACCTTTTCCCAATCTTCTTCAATCTCACCTTTTGATAATTTTAAGAATTCAGATAATATTTTGTTTAGTCGATCTGTAGTTTCTAAAATATCATCTGACATTTCCTCTACAAAAGTAGGATCAGTTAAGTCTAATTGAATGGCTTCCGCTGCAGCTTGTATAATGCTTAACGGATTTTTAATTTCATGTGCAATTCCTGCAGTTAATTGTCCTAATGAAGCAAGCTTTTCACTTTGCTTTACGAACTCTTCCATTTTTTTATAATCACTAACATCCCTTAAAATCAAAATGGAACCAATCGTATTTTTCCATTCATCACTAAAGAATGAAGAATATATGCGGACGTCACGCTTATTGCCAAATTTATCATAAATATGACTTTCCATCTCGTTAATTTCAGTACCTTCTTTAATCGTTTTCCATGCCAAAAATTCGTCTTCATTCTTTTTAAAAGGCACATCAATAATATACTTACCTGTGACTTCCTCTCTAGAATGACTCGACAATTCCTCGGCTCCTTTATTAAAGGTAACGATTCTACCTTCATTATCCATCGTGATAATTCCGTAGGGGATCGATTCTACTATATTAAATAAATATCTCTCTTTATTTTTAAGCTCTGTCGCCATATTCCCCATCGTTGTTGCTAGGTTCTCAAGCTCGTCCCCTGTATGAAGAATCTCAAAATTATCCCTTTTTCCTTCAGAATATTCCTTTGCTTGTTTCGTTAATAAAGTGACAGGTTTAATAATGCGAAATGCTCCAAACATCGTTAATAAGAAAGTTAATAAAAGAACAACGAAAAAGCCTTGCAGTAAAAGTACTTGCACTTGATTTGCTGGAGCAAGTGCCTGATCAATCGATTCACCGATCATCAAACCCATTCCTCCTAAAGTCATTGGCTTGTAGGAAATAAGCATTTCTTTATTGAATAATTTTCCTTCCCAAATACCGCTTCGATATTTGCTAAGCTCTTTTCCTAAATGATGATTCGATAGTGATTCACCAATATTCTTTTCAGTCGTATCAGATATAATTGTTCCATTGCGATCGATTAATAGATTGATACCTTTTGAACCAATTTTGCCCTCTGAAAGATAGTCTGATAGCGTACTCAAATTCACATAAGCAATAACCGCTCCATGATAATTTAATTTATCGTCAAGAATTGGATAAGCAACCGCAAATGTTTTCCTTCCATCATCTAAGGTTAAAAGATTCGAAATGTAGAAGGTTTTACTCCATTCTAATCGTTTAACAATACTATTGATTTCAACCGTATATGAATTATTAACATTTGGGATTGTCGTGATTGAATATCCGTTTTGATCGAGCACATCAATAAATAAATAGAGTGGATTTTTAGAGACGACATGATTCATTTCTCCCTGATAGGAAAGCGTATTTTCCTTCTTTGCGAATTCGGTGATCACACGGGTATCATTTATCATTTTGTCGATCATGAAACTTGTCTTCGTAGCAATTGTCTTACTCATTAATTGGTTCCGGTACTTAATCTCAGACCGGACCGAATTATTTAATACATTCGTCGTTATATAATAAATGGAGGCTAATGAGGTAAAAACTACAATAAATGTAAGTAGGACATATCTTTTCGTAATTCTAGATTGCAATAATTGTTTCAAGTTCAATACCTCCATTGGAAGTTCTCTATTTCATTATATATTTTTAGAAAATTCGTGTAAATTATTATTAGAGAAAAACAAAATGCCCTCTCTACCTAAAAGGAGGGCATTTCCTTTTCATCGAAACTGCAACTCGGCAATTTCTTGATAATGCTTCATCGTTACATGAGAATCCTCATCTCTTATGACAGGAAGCAACGTTCTTACTTCTCTAACTAAACTCGAATCGATTTCACATATTTGAACTGACGGTTCGCCATATGGACATTGAGCAATTATTTTGCCATATGGATTAAAAACCTTCGAATTTCCATAAAATGAAATTCCGTTTTCCTCTCCAACTCGATTCACTAATACAACATAACAGCCATAAATACTTGCATAAAACTTCCCTACGGTTTCCCAACCTTCAGAACTAGAATACTGACTGCCAAGGCCACCAGCTGGACTATTAATTAATCCAATTAGTAGGGATGTATGATGATGGGCTGCAATATGAGGTAGTGACGGTTGCCATAAGTCATTACAAATTAACATCGCAGAATTAAAGGAATTGATTTTTTGTGTAATTACTTTTTTTCCTTTTGAAAAATATTTACCTTCTTCAAAAATCCCATAATTAGCCGGATATACTTTTCGTTGAACAGAAGTGACCTGACCATTTTGGATCATGATTGCCGAATTGTAAATTTGATCTCCTAGGCCTTCTTCCACAAAACCGAAAACTACACTCATGCCAAACTCTCTCGATGCTCGGCAAACCTTTTTTATTTCGTTTGAATCTGTTGTTAACGCTACATCGAATAATTGACCTTTTAAGTCATACCCTGTTAACGATAACTCTGGAAAAACTAGTAAATCTGTTTTCCCCTGATATTTCTCCATAAGATTAATCATTTCTGATAAATTCGCTTCAATATCACCAAAAACTGGTGCAACTTGGGCTATTCCTACTTTCATATAACTCTCCTTTTCAATCAAACTTTTAAGAGATTCCACATGCTTCAGCCAGTACATCTACTAAATGCACTCCTTGAACATGAGAACTACAGCCCTTTCTTTCAATCCCAACTCGCATTTGCAGTAAGCACCCTGGATTTGTGGTGACTACAGTTGCTGCTTTCGTCTTTTCCACATTTTCCATTTTTCGATCTAGGATTTTCATTGATTCTTCAAAGTGTAAAAGATTATAAATTCCACCTGAGGCGCAACAGCTATCACTACAAGATAATTCAACAAAGTCAGCTCCAGGGATTGAACATAATAAGGTCCTTGGTTCTTGTTGGACTTCTTGAACATTTCGTAAATGACATGAATCCTGGTACGTAATGACACCTTTCCATTCTTTCTTAAATGGAAGTGGTCCGTATTCTACAAGTACTTCACTTATATCTTTGGAAGTCGAAGCAAAGTTCTTAGCACGCTCTGCCCACTCTTCTTCATTTCTTAAAAGATGGTCGTATTCTTTTAACTGAGCTCCGCAACCACCAGCATTATTAATAAAATATGTTGCGTTTGCTTCCTCAAAAGCAATAATATTCCTTTTCGCCATTTCTTTAGCCTGATCTGTCATCCCTTGGTGTGCATGAAGTGCTCCACAGCAATTTTGAGAGTCTGGAATAATAACTTCGCATCCCACTAAAGTTAGTAGCTCAATCGTTAATCGATTCGTTCGATTTAAGATGGCATCGGATATACAGCCTGTAAAAAACGCGACCCTTGTTTTCGTTTCACCTTTTGCAGGAATGACAGTACCATACTTATTACGTTTTAATGGAGATTCGATCACTGGTAGAACGCTTTCAAATTGTGCCATTGGTTCTGAAATCTTGGAAAGAATCTTCGTCTTTTTCACAATTTTTCTCATTCCAGATTTTTGATAAAACCACGTTAAATTACCTAAGAATCTCATGCGTTTCGGATATGGAAATACTTTTGATAATAATAATTGCTTTACTTTATCATTCCTCGTTTTCTCATTTTTTTTCATTTGCTCCTCAGCAATGACCTCTTTTGCAGATTCTAGAATATGCCCGTAAGGAACACTTACAGGACAGGCTGTTTCACAAGCTCTGCATCCTAAGCATAGATCAATCGGTTCAGCTAAATGCTTGGAAACATCGATTTTACCTTCAGCCGCCATTTTGACGAGGTTAATTCTTCCCCTCGGAGAAGCCGATTCTTTCCCCATTGATTCATAAGTCGGACAGGCGGGTAAACAATAACCGCACTGAATACATTGATTGGTCGCTTCATATGCTAAATCAAATAATCGATGACCTTTTTTAGGTTCGACTTCGATCGACTTTACTAATTCCTTTAAAGGAGGAGGATTCATACTAGACGAGCACCACCTTTGTTTGCCCTGCTTTTGGAAAAATCTTTCCTGGATTTAGGATCTGGTTAGGGTCCCAAGCATTTTTAATTTTTTTCATTAAATCTAGACCATCTACTCCAAGCTCCATCTCCATATAAGGTGCCTTCAACGTACCAATTCCGTGTTCACCTGAAAGTGTGCCACCTAAGGATACTGCTGCTTCAAAGATCTCACTAACCGCATCTTCTACTCGTTTCATTTCCGCAATATTTCGTTTATCCGTAATAATATTCGGATGTAAGTTCCCATCACCCGCGTGACCAAATACAACTAAATTGAGCTCATATTTCCTACGAATTTGATCCAGTTTTTCCATCATAGCTGGGATTTGGCTTCGAGGGACAGTCGCATCTTCTGAAATTTTCGTCGGCCCCATTTGTGTGATCGCAGGAGATACCATTCGGCGTGCTTTCCAAATGTCATCCCTTTCTTCATCGGTTTTAGCCGTTCGAACACTCGTTGCACCAACACTCCAGCAAAGTTCTTCACATATTTCAATTTCTTCTTCAATCGCCAAAGGATGCCCATCTACTTCAATAATGACAAGTGCCTCCGCATCAACTGGAAGCCCGCATGGACTGAAATTTTCAACTGCTCTTATACATGCGTTATCCATTAATTCCATCGCAGCTGGTAAAATACCAGATGATAAAATTTTTGTGATGGCATACCCTGAATCAACTAATTGACTAAATGTCGCTAATAACGTTTTCCGTGCGAGTGGCTTTGGAATTAACCTTAAAGTCGCTTCCGTAACGATCGCCAATGTCCCTTCAGAGCCTACTATTAATCTAGTTAAGTCATAACCTGTCACATTCTTTACTGTTTTCCCACCAGTTCGAACGATTTTCCCTTCTGGTGTAACGATTTCTAAGCCAATGACATATTCCTTTGTCGTTCCATACTTTAGCCCTTTTGGTCCACTCGAATTCTCTGAAATATTTCCGCCAATAGTGGATATTTTCGAGCTACTTGGATCAGGCGCATAAAACAATCCCACTTCTTCCGCTTTTTGATGAATTTCTCCTGTCGTGATTCCCGGAGATACGATTGCTAATAGATTCTCACGGTCTATTATTAACTTTCGATTCATTCTAGTCATATCTAAAACAATACCGCCTTCAACAGGCAAAGGTCCTCCGCTTAAGGAAGTCGCAGAACCTCTTGGATAAACCGGAATGCGATACTTGTTTGCTATTTTCATAATTTCACTAATTTGCTCAGCATTTTCAGGTTGAATCGCTAACTCAGGTAAATACTCACCAAATGAAGCATCATAACTGTAAGAATATAACTCTGCCAGGTCGGTCAGTATCCGATCAGACGGGATAAATTGTTCAATCTCTTTTACAATCATTTCATCCAATTCGATTCTCCCTTTCTAAATCCCTAACAGCTTTTTAGGTTTGTAATTTACCATCGTCAAGATTTCCTCTTCAGTGATTCCATGTCTTAACATATCTTCAATAAAATTACTTAATGCCTTAATTGGCGGGATATTGTGCTGCTGTCCATAGTCGGTAACCATTACACATGACTCGGCTCCTAACTGTTTAATACTCTCGGCCATTCCTTGCGTACTAATATCATTAAAATCTTCACTACTTGCTAAATAACATTTTTCAAGAATGCAGCCTTTTTTCACTAATTGTTTTTCGTATTCAAAAGGAACTCTCGCAATACCAAGATCTGTATGTTGGATTAAGATTTTCTCTACTTTTCGATCTTTCGCCGCATCAACCAATGCAAGAACTTCTTCCACTTCCAAATGTCCAGTAGCTAAAATAACATTCGCTTCCGCTACTAACTCTAAAATCTCATAAACCTCTGGATAGATGTTTCGATCCTCATCCCAGATCTCAATTCCAGCCGTTGGATGAGTCAATGCACGTTTACTATTGAAGAAATTCGATTTTTTCTTACCGAAGAATCGCTGATGCTGCTCCGCTGAAAAAGTAGGCATCCAAATAACTTTAGCTCCTAAACGAATCGCCGCGTCTACCGCTGTAGGAGATAGACCTCCAGTAAAGTAGTTGCAAACTAAACCACCGTACACATGTAATCCAGGTTCCTTTTCACGAATAAGAGTTGCGCGATCTGCAGTTTGAGCCTCGTGAGCTTTTAAAACTACACCTGCCATTCCTGCTTTTTTCACATCTTCTACAAGTTCCCAGTCTGTTTGTTTTCTTGGGAATAAACTTGGGGAACTATGAACATGTAATTCTATTGCACCTTTTAGTAGGGGGTGGAATTCTTGGGTCAATTTTGGTCACTCCTTAATAAATTTGGGTTTTATTGATTTATTAAGCAATATTTGTGCCAATTCTTCTTTAGGGTTAGTTTGAATGAAAACGATTAAAAACCCCCATATATTGATTCACAAGGGTTTAATTTTATAATTTAATTTTAAATTATTTTTATAAACTAAAAAATGTTAGAGTGAAGTGTAAAAAAATATATCAAATGTGCAATATTTTTTTACACTTTTGTGATAAGTACTATTAAATATTTTCATCATTAACTTACATGTTCGTATTCGTTGTAATATGGATCAGCCCATAGTGCTTTTATCTCCTCTCATGTTTAAAGGAAAAACAGAGTAGTTTTCATCGTAAAAAACCTTGATCAGCATAGGCCGACCAAGGTTGCATTACACTTTAGTTTTAATCAATATTTATATCAGATATTTTTAGCCACATATTTATTTCATCATAGCCTACTACTCTACCCTTAACCCATTGATCATAACTTAAATCACATTCACCCATATAAATTCCAAACAAATCTTCTACTTTTAATAACCATCCAATGGGATAATTAAAAGCTACTTTAAAACGCAATTCTTTTCCAATTGGGTATTTTTTCTTTTGACATTCCCAAAATTCCCTTTTTACTAATGTAGCCTTATACCACTTTTCCTCAAATTCGTGATGTGTAATTATTTTTAAAGTACCATCCATTTCATTTTCATCTATAGGTCCCTCAGCTAAACAATCTTCCCAACATGAAACATGAACATTTTTATCATTATCTATAACAATTTGTCTTGATGCATAGCCATCTGTACCTACTTCAATCCAAAACTCTTCTTCTTCAAAAATAATTAAAATATATTTCATATTTTTATATCACCTCACTATTTCACGCCAACTTTTCCAGATCTAACTATTCTTCCAGCTAAATCTAATGGTGTTTCGTTTGGTATTACAAAAACACCATCTCGCCCTTGTATTACTTCCAAACCAGTTACATCAATTTCCACGTAATGAGTATATTTATACTTATTTGGAACATTTATAAATTTTTTTGCGAGTTGTGCGGGAGTTTTTGTTTCTGGCGCAATGTCAGATAAATACTGACCATTACCATATCTTACATCTTTAGGATTATTTGTTTTTAATGATGGATTTAATTGATTTGAATCAATTATTCCATTTGCTCCTTTCTCATTTGTATAATGATATAAGGAATGTTTACCAGTATCGTTAGAAACAGACTTTCCGTCTATCCGTAACATTGATCCAATATTATCACCAGCAACCGCATGCTGTGTTTTACTTTCTACAAGCCTTGGCTGTTTCACATCTCTAGCAGGTTTAGGAGATGGTATGGATTTAGGTTTAGGCTTAGCTGTTACACGACTTACTTTATAAGCTGCCTTGTTTTCTACTTTAGGCGTACTCCTAATTGAAGAAGCATGTACTGTTTTTGGTTTCTTATTTACTTTTGATGCAATTTTTTTAGCAGAGGAACGAACTACTTTTTAAGCTCTCGAAACGGCTTTACTTACTTTATAAGCCTTAACTGCTTTTCTTGTCCCCTTAATCGCAGCTTTTGCAACTTTGGAAACAATTCCGCCTCCTGGTATAAAGTTAGATGCAATACTTACAGCTGCTCCAGCTTTATAATACCATTTTGTTTTCTTGCTTGTTAAGGTTTTAATGTCATCCCCAATCGCAAAATTGTAAGCTGCCTTTGCACCTTTTTTTACACCTTTTGAAAGCTTCTTCAACCATTTTGGTAAATAACCGTCTGGATCAATATTATTTACTGGATCTGCTTCAGCATACAAGTATCGGTTAAAGGAGATCGGATTGTTATCTTCACCTTCATATTCATCCGCAACAATGTATCTACCAATCTTTGAATCATAATCTCGCCAGCCCATAAAATAATGATTCGTATCTTTGTCATATTGAACACCAAATTTTCCAACGTATCGATATGGGTTTGCATTTGCAATTTCTAAACCGATTTCAGTAGGTGCATCAATTTTTTCAAGATTCCCCCACTCATCATAAGTATAGCGTACAATAACTTCTTGTAGCTCATCTGTAATGGCAACTATGTCTCCTCTTTGATTGTAAACATAGTCATACCTTTGTCCTTTGTATTCAAAGTTTAATAACTGACCAGATGCATCTCGATAGAAGTTTAACAAATTATCAATTGAAGAAGATTGTCCAATTTGTTCTGAGATACTTACTCAATCACCATTCGAATCATAGTAATAATATTCAGTACGGTCACCCTCAGAGTTAGTAACCTTTTTAGATGTTCGATTGTCTTCACTATCATAAGTGAATTCCACTTTTTCAACAACGGAACCACCTTTTTTAGATATAATACTTAATAATAGATTAATAGAACCATAGTTATACTCTTTTTCCACATCAATTGCAGCTTTTGAGTTAAAATACAAAAAAAGAAAAACCCTAGTTAAACTTATCTCTAACTAAGGTTTTCTCTTTTCTTAATACCTTTTTCACCTTTAAATTTCCAAACATAATAAATAATCCAAGCAATAATAATGGGTATGTACAAGAGATACCTATATTGATTATCTAATATATAAAATAAAATAAAAACAATTAAAAATGTCGGAATCATTACTATTACATACTTTTTAATATCCATTAAATATCACTCCTCTTTAATCTCCTCAACTAAATGAGAATTGTTCCTCATAACCGTTTCGAAACATAACTCACGCAAACTACCATCACTTGTATACTAACATTAGTTTGATAAGCATTGCTTTTATATTTGTTACAATATTAATACATAAAAAAAGATACCCAAATATGGCATCTAAAATTAAAACCGAACTAATATCCCAGTCTTATCATCAGAATGAATCTTACTTTTCAACTCTTCCATTTCTAATCGTTTTGAATATTCTTCCAAACCAATCTCTTTAATTACTTTAAAAGAATGGATCAAATCAAATTTCGGGTGAAATAAGCCATCACTGATTAGTAAAATTGAGTTCAAATTTTTAGTATCAATATATCCCAATTGAATGTAGTTTCCGACAACTTCAGTTCCATTTGCAACTGAGTAACCATCAACTGTATTAGCCATACTTCGATTATAAATAAGTTGATTTTTAATAGAATGGTAGTACGATTCATCTGGTAAAATCAGCCCTTGCTTCCGCTCTTTTTCTCGTCTCATTTTTGCCCTTGTACTTATTTCCTTCACAGTATCTTTAGTCAGTATTTTAATTTCTCCATTATGGTATTCTGCTAAAATCATGCAATCCCCAAGTTGAGCAAATGCTACCTTTTGCTTATCAATTTTTATAATGGCAACACATGTTGACCATAGTTCTTCTGGACGGTTTATGTCTATTTTATTTAACTTCATTTCTTCCATCAGTCTTCTATTTGCTAAAATAATTCCTTCTGATAGAGTCATATCAGTTCTAAAATGATTTTTAAAATACTTCCTAAATAAATTCGAAGCAATATATGCCCCATTCATGCCATCAGGATTCTTAAATGGAGTAATTGGCGTTGCTCCATCAAAAACCCCGTATACATTTATTTCATTGTTTACTACCATTGCATCCTCGGATACTTTTTTTGATAGAGATACTCTAGAACTAGTACTAATCTCCATATTTTTCTCACCACCAAACAAATGAATTTGCAGGTCTTTAAATTAATATGGAACACAAAAAGGATTATGTACTTTTTCTGTATAAATCCTAAAAATTTGGCTCTGTTAAAAAAACTATAGAACTAATTGCTTCCCGAATTGGTAAATAGTTTCCAAAATTTAACAAATTTTCACACAATAGAAACATCTCGTTAACAAAAACTTATTATACTTAAACATTGTTGCTTGTAAGACAACAAAAAACAAAAAAAGAAGGTGTATCATGAAAAAACGTATTCAATCAAAAAAGCTATTATCATTAGTTGCTGGAAGTGCACTTGCAATCACATCATTACTCAGCAATGATCAGAAAGCATTCGCATGGTCTGACGAGGATGTTCACAATCAAGATCATAGTACACATCATTTTATCGTAAATGGCAGTGTCAAACTTATTGCCGATAATACGAATCCTGCAATAAACAAGCCTACAACACTGCTTAATCAGTTTCGCGATCGTTGGGAACAGGGCTTATACGATGCAGATCATATTAACCCTTTTTATGATACGGGCACATTTATGTCTCACTTTTATGATCCAGACACACAAACAAATTATACGGGAGTTTCTTATCCAACAGCTCGTCAATCAGGAGCGAAGTATTTTAATCTAGCATCAGATTATTATAAGAAAGGCGATTTTAACAATGCATTTTACTACTTGGGAGTATCTTTGCACTATTTTACAGATGTAACACAGCCTCTACATGCTTCAAGTATTTCCAATCTTGATCATAACGCACCTGGCTATCATTCGAAGTTTGAAACTTATGCCGAAAGTATTCAAAATCAAATGACACTACCAGATTCAGGTCTATATAATTGGATCGCTTCAACTGATCCTGGAGCATGGATTCATCAAGCTGCGGTACAAGCAAAATCCGTTTTACCTCAAATTTGGAATGATACGATCATTAATTGGTTCTGGCAAGCAGCTTATAGTAATTATTATTCTTCCATGTGGAAAAACGAGGTTAAAAATCCGACTCTTGTTCAGTTAAATCAAGCAGAACGAGAGACTGCTGGATTCATAGATCTGTTTTTTCGCGTAAACGGTGTAGATATGCCTGTGACGGTATATAAGGAAAATGCTTTTGGTGGTGCATCAGAATTACTTGGATCTGGTAATTATGATTACGATCAGCTTATAAAAGGTATTGGAAATGATACTATTTCTTCGATTCATATTGCACCGGGCTATCAAGTCACTTTATTTTCCGATGCAAATTATAAAGGAGCGTCGATTGTTCTTACAGATGATGTAAATGATTTAGGTAACTTTAATCATCAAGTATCAAGCTTAAAAATCGTGAAGATCTCAGCAATTTCTAAGTAATCTAAAGATAAAGGGAAAGCTGGAAGTTATAGAGGTTCAAATGCAACTAACAAATAATACATAAGATTATATAAAGGAAAATAATAAATTATTTAAAAATAGTATAGTCCTATCGGATAAGTCGTCATATAATAGTAAAGGTATTATTTATACGAAAAAAGTGAGGTGGAACATTTTTATGGGTAGTCCCAGTATAGGTGAGTCGGATAATTTACCGACGACATCAGAGGAAGTCATACAATTGAATATCCGAGGAAGATTACATCATAAAAATGTAATCCAACTTTTATAAGCTTTTGAAGGCTTCCTCTAGAAAAGAGGAGGTTGGAAACATGGTACACAACATTTGGAAGCAAATTTACGTTAAAAAACAAGTTGAGAAACCAAAAAAAATTCAAGGGTTTGATATTGATTTAAACCATGAAAACTTATCACGAATTGACCGATTAGTGGATCGTTATGAGTCAGAAATTCTGCAACATTTAAATAGTGATTACACCCAACGAACAAAATTGTCTGAAAGAATCGCTGATAAAATTGCGCAATTTGGTGGTAGTTGGAAATTTATTATTTGGTTTAGTTGTACACTTGCTGCCTGGATGATTTGGAATAGCTTATCCTTCACGAAAGCTTTTCATTTTGACTCTGCACCGTTTATCTTGTTGAACTTATGTCTATCATTTATTGCAGCATTTCAAGCACCAGTCATTATGATGAGTCAAAACCGTCAGGCAGTACGCGATAAGCATGAATCCGTTATCGATTTCGCAATTAATTATAAAGCCGAACAAGAGATTGGCGACATGCAAAGCCGTCTAACCAGCATTGAAAATCAATTAGCAGAGATTAGAGATCTACTTAAGCAAAAAAATTGAAGATATTTTGATAAAGGATCTTACTAGTGTTATTATCCCCTTATAGTAGACAGTCAAAAAAAGGATCGTACCGTCTATTATGGAGGGGATTTTTTTTATGGGGAAAATTAGAAAAACTTATTCTAAAGAAACTAAGTCCATAACCTTATGAAGCACCCAACATAAACTTAGATAATGTTGCCAAAGCACCAATTCGCACAAGCATGATATCCCACATCGGTAATTGCGCCGAATGCGGAACCCTTGATAGTGAGTAATAATCTCCAACATTTGCCAAAACAGCCCGTCCATTATGCATTGGAACGACAAAGCTTGGATCTACAATCTTTTGTAAATTTTGTGTAATCTTGCTTCTTTCATAATGAAATTTGATTTATTTTTCAATATTAGTGATATACTTAAATTATTAAATCCCTATTATAGGAGGAATGAAAAATGAACGAACAAGAATTAAAAGAATATCGTACAAATGTCATTTCATCACTAGAGGAAGAAATCACTCACTACCAAAACTTAATCAAACTAACAAGACACAGCAGACTGAAAGAAAGCCATACATATAATCTTAAATTCATGCAAGAATTATTGGACGCTGAAAAAGCTGATCAAAAATAATTATGAGGTACCTTCTATTTGGAAGGTGCCTTTTTTGATGATGGGAAACTAGTTATTTTCATTTTTTTGCGTTTAGTCCGATTTCATCTTTAATTAAGCCATGTTCAAAATCCGTTTGTAGTTTCAACAATAGATAACTTCAATCTGTTTTGCATATACACAAAAAAGCCTATATACTTATTTGAATAAATAAGTTATAAGGACCAAAGGGCACTTATATTGATACATTAAGAGGCACCTCCCAATCGGAAGGTGCCTCTCTCATTCTTTATTTACTTCAATCCAAAAGCTTTAATAATGTCCTGATTAATACTATTTCCTGCATCATCCCAAGCACTTGCTCTTAATGATACAGAAGATGCCTTCTTACGGTTTTCAATTCTAGCTTTCCAGCCATCTTTTTCACGATTTAAATCAACAAGTTCCCAAGTCTTGCCTTCATCATATGAAACTTCTAATGTTGCACCTTTCATTTTACCGTTTCCTGGTGCACCAGCTACTTGAATAGCTTTCATTTCTAAATCGACCCAACGGCCTGATTTTGCATTACCATTCATGTCAGTTTCTACATTGTAATCAAGCGAGATTAATGGAAGTTCTGTTTGATATTCTTCTTGCTCTTTAGACCAGAATGTCCACTCTGTATGTGTTTTTACAGAATTATCAAAGCGAGCTGGATCGCGCCAAGCATCACTAACTACTTTATACTGCGTATTTGCAGTTGGGTATTCATTAAATGAGTAGATTGCTTGTCCTTTTGCTTCTTTTACTAGTTTTGATCCTTGGTATAGTTTTAATGTTTGTGAACCTGGATAATTAGATTCTGAACCTGTGCTTCCTACTCCAGAATCAGCCCATGCAGGAATGTTAATAACTAAGTTGTTTCCTGTACGATAAGGTTTCCAGAAGCCATCACCTAAACGAGGACGAGCAACTGGTGAGAACCACTCTTCATCTAATGTTTGGCCTGGTTTGTATGTTGCTTTTGGTTGGCGTACTTCCCAAGCAGCATCTAACACACTAGCTTGATGATACCAAGAAGTGCCTTTTTGAGCTGAAACCCATTCAGTTCGAACTGATGGTAGATTTAATTTAGTTAGGTAACCAACTCCATTTGGTCGGTATGACGGAATATCCCAACGGAACTCTCCACCTGCTGTAGGCTGATCTGATTTATATTCAGCATTAATTTTAACTAGATCGCTCGCTTTAGGTGAGTAAGTTACGTCCTTTGGAATTGCATTGTCATGGTTGTCAACAAGATCATAAACGTATTTCGTATTAGGAGTACCTTTTACGTCGAGTGTTGCTTTTTTGGACTTCGCAGCATCAATCAGTTTTTTACCTTCTGTTTGACTGATTGCTACAACCGCGATTGGAGAATCTGAAAGTGAGTAATCATCATTTTCAACTCCAACATATTCACTAATTTCTTCTGGTCCATCATTTACAGTAATAACTAGTGTTGCCCCTGCTGCATATGCTGCTGCAGAACGCTCCATACCAGTTACTTCATCACTTCGGTCAACAATCACAGCCTTGCCCTTTACGTTTAGCCCTTTATAATCTGCTGGAGCTCCTTTACCTACATAAATAGCGTCAAAGTTGTATTTTCCATCTAGTGGCGTACTTCCTGCTTGTGGAATATCATCTAATTCATTGCCTTTAAAATTAATTGTCATATATGATTCAATCAATCTCCAGCGAGTATTAAATGCAAATTTTCCATTTTCAACTTTCTTAGTTGGCTCAGCATACATCTTATCAACTGTAGCCGGCATCACATAGATGTCACCAACATTGTTGCCATCAATTTCACGGTAATATTCCATTTTTCTAAAACTTGCTTCTGTTTTATTTGGTACGTTTGCTGTAATTTCATTCGCTTTACGTGCATCCAATGTAACAGTTTGTGGACCATTTAAATTAATTTCAGGATTTCCTACAAGTGCAACCCCAGCGTGGTCAGTGTCAGTGTCAACATCCATCATTGACATTGCAGAATATGTTCCTGGTTTTAGACGTAATTCTGTTGTACCGTTAATTGCAATAAACTCTGGAATACCATCTGGACCAAGTAGATTGATATACGCTAATGTAGGGTTACCGTCGCGTCCAATTGCTTTTAATGTTAGTGGATATCTTTCCTCTTCTTTAATCATAGCTAATGCGGTATGCACAACTGTTTTACCATCAACATTTGCAGAAATCTGACCTTGGTAACGTTGTCCATTAGCAGCTGCATTCGGATCAAGTGTTACATTTACTTTTGTACTACCTTTTGCCGGTACAGTTACCTTGTTCGTTGAAAGTTTAAACAAGCCAGCAGGTGCATCTGCATCGCTATTATCAGTAATTTTCGCTGATAGGTCTAACGTCACAGGCTTATCACTGTCGTTAGTGTACGTAATTGGTTTCTCTTTCAATGCATCATTTTCATGAGGCCAAGCGTAGAAACCAAAATCAAGTGAGCCTGTTGCACGCAAATCACCAAGAGTTGCTGCTGCAACGTCAAGTCGTCCAGTTCCACCTTCTAACGGCTTAATATCATCTAATTTTTTAGTTGTACTCATTAATGCATCTTTCAGCTGTGCGCCTGACCAATCAGGATGGCGTTGTGAAAGAATCGCAGCTGCTCCTGCTACGTGTGGCGTAGCCATCGACGTACCACTCATTGAAAGATAAGATCCGCTACCTTGAGTTGAATATTGAGATCGAGCAGCAGTTATATTTACACCCGGTGCTGTCAGATCAGGCTTTAATCCTTCACTTCCAAAACGTGGACCTCGTGATGAGAAGTAAGCAAGATTATCTGATTTATCAACTGCACCAACTGTAAGTGCCGCATCTGCTGCTCCAGGAGAACCGATTCCTTCACGACCTGTATTTCCAGCCGCAATAACAAACAGCGAGCCCGTCTCAGCACTTAAATTATTAACTGCTTGTGCCATCGGATCCGTGCCATCACTTGACTCATCGCTTCCTAAACTCATGCTTACAATTTTGGCATTATGTGCAGCCCATTCCATACCATCAATAATCCATGAATCAAGACCAAAGCCTTCATTGCTTAACACTTTTCCTACAATTAGACTCGCTCCTGGAGCTACACCTTTATATTTTCCACCTGATGCTGCTCCTGTTCCTAATACAGTTGATGCAACATGAGTACCATGTGCATGAAAATCTCGTACATCTTGATCCGGAACAAAGCTTTTTGTTTCTTTTATTTGACCAGATACATCTGGATGCTGTGCATCGATACCCGTGTCAAGAACTGCTACTTTTACGCCACTTCCGTTGTAACCAGCATTCCAAGCAGTAGGTGCTCCAATTTGAGGAACACTTTGCTCAAGCGTAGCTTTAACACGTCCATCTAACCAAATTTTTTCAATGCCAGGTGCAACTAATGACTTTGTAGATTTTGTAGAATCCGCAGATTTTATATTTTTCTTAACATCCTGCCAGAACTCTTTCGAATCCTTCTTATCTGCAGAAAGCGCTGCTCCATTTATACTTTCAAGTTCATGTGTTTTTGTTGAAGCTTTTAATGTCGGCTTCACGCTTGAGCGAGTTTTTGACTCTGAATATTGTACGATAACAGGTAATGTCTTTTGAGACGCATCATCATAACCATCCGCAAGTAGTGCAGTTATGTTGAATAAATTTCGATCTAAAGCACCTGAAGCTAAGTAAGGCATCGCTTGTTTTGGAATAACATATGTATCCTTATTAACTGTCATGATATGTGAACCACCTTCAGCTTTGTCCGCTGGCTCAACACTGATCACACTTTGTCCATCTGCAAACTCAGTTACAGTAACTACATCACCTGTAATAAGAGTTATCACATGCTTTCCTGTACTTGCTTTTGCGTTAATTCCTTGAAGTTTCGTTTCTACAGCATTACTATTTGTTAAATTTGAAACATTATTGCTTGTCCCTGCAGCTAACGCTTGAAAAGTTGGAACGGCAATAAGAGCTGTCGTCATCATCGCAGTAACATACTTATTTAATCTAGGCTTTCCTGTCATCTTACACTCTCCTATTCTGATAAAGTAAAAAAAGCGACTTCTCATATGAATCTATTAAAATCGATTTAATCGTTCATATCCAAACCACTTCTAAAAAAGCTCTCTACATTATCAAAATATAAAGAATATTCAATAATCGGTCAATTGGGTTATTTAGGTGCTGATTTAACAGCATTTTATTAAAAAACACTAATTTTTCTTATTATATTTGAATGTAATTAACCCACTTTTTATCACAAAATAAATGAATAGTTATTTACTTTTAAAATTTTTATCTGGTTATATAATCCTATAAATAAGTCGGAGAAATAAGTCGGAGAAATATCAAAAGGGAAAAAATATACCTATTACTATTTTGCTATTTCATGATTCTTTTTTAATAGTACTTAACAATTCGTTTGTTAAGTGGCATTCCTCTATTTTCTATTAATTTCGTTTCCACAATTAAAAACAGGAGCATTCACAGTTTCTTCACTTTTTTTTCTGGTTAGTGGAAAAACTTTGCTTATTTTAAATGATGATTCAGTAAATCCTCCATTTACTAAATCATCATTGTTAGACCTTACAATCTTGATCCTTTTTTCTTCTAGTTTTTACCTCTAACTATTATTCTTGTAAGTTCCTCCATATTCTTTAAGGAACTAAAACCATCCGTTTTTCCATCAAAAACAACTTTTTGGGGATTAATTTTCAATTGATTATTGGCAGAAATAAAGTGTTTATATGAAGAAAAACCTGCTATTGTTAAGATAATGACAATGCTAACTAACATGCTGAAAAATTTAGTTTGCCTACTAATTTTCATAAAACATCACCTCTTTCAATTTAAGATTAGTATTTAGCTTTAATACCGGCAATATCGTCTGATAAAGGATAATCCTTATTATTAAAATCTAATTTCCTCATTACTGAAATTGAATTATTTTTACTTTGTGTGTGGTCTAGACCAAGCGCGTGCCCAACTTCATGTACTGCTGTTTCTTTTCTTTTTGTAGAACCCTTAGATCTGTACGCCAATTTTTATAAAATGTTATATTCCCCTGAGTTCTATGAACTGCATAAACATCTCCATATAAACTATTTACATATTCCATTTTCACATCAGCTCCCCCCACTGTAGTCACTTCCTTAGTAAATTGAATTTCTGGAAGCGAGTTCCATGCAGTCAATCCTCTTTTAATTTCTGATTTCAGCCCGTAAGTACTAAATTCATTTTCAATCCAATAATAAGCATCTTTCGGATGTGAGACTTTGTTACTTTTTAGTACATACGCATTGCTAGTAGTAGGAAAAAATAATAAAAAGACTCCCAATATAGGTAAATACGGTAAATACAAACTACTAAATCTTTTTTTCATAAAACTTCCTCCGTTTCTATTAAATGTAAAGATTGTGCACTTTTTAACAATTTAGTATATTAATATATATAATCAATTAGGTTTTTAATTAATTCAAATAAATGTCATAACTTTTTTAAAGATTTATTACAATAATTAGGAGTGGTTTTTATGAGGATGAAAATTCTAGTTTTATTTGCTACAATGCTTTTAATAGTTTCTATCTATGGTTGTAATAATAAAAATAAGTTTGATAACCAGATAAATCAGGTAATTAAACTTGAAAAAGATTATTTACAAAAACAAATGAAAATAAAAAATACAGAAAAAATAAAACGACCTAGTATTGTTATTGCTGTCTATAAAAATGGTAAATATATCAATCTAATTTATGAAATAAATAATTCTAATAAAATAGATTGCTTTTATAAAAAAACGAAAAAATCAAAATATATACGATACTTGAATACAGATAAAGAAATTGAGAAAGTAGAGAATGATTTAAGAAAGGCTGATTATATAGAAAATACTTATAACAAGTAATTTTAAATACCAAATAAAAAATGGAATGCAAAATAAACCAATATTCTTGGTTTTATCTTGCATTCCTATAATTTCTGCACTTTATTCTATCCTCACTACCAATCACTCAATATTACTAACCTCCAAAACAATCTCAATCTTCCGCTTCTTTTTCTCAATCATTCTCGCAATAAATTCACTAAAATCATCTTTTTGGCTTTTTGGATTTTTATTTGTATCACCACTAATTGTAGCGATTCGATACAGGATCTTTAATTGTTCCATATGTTCATTTAGACTCATATTTGATAAATCTCATATTGTTCAATGAGCCTTTTTCTAAAAATAATTTCTAAGTCATCGTTTGTGGCGGTTTCGTTTGAAGTATTTTTTCTAATATAAATTTTGTCTGTAAATAATTTATCGGAGCCTCTTTTAGCAATAAATGGGATAAATCGATTTTGCTCGGGGATATAAATGATGAAGAAGGTTTTACCACTAAAGTATCCGTACATTTCATTCTCGTCATAATCAATTTGTTGAAGATGATAAATTAGAATAGAAGGTAAATAGCCATTTAATTTTCTTTGAAAATCGGTTGGATCCTTTATCTCTTCTTTAAGGATTCCGACTGGGTGATTATCATCATTTACGCCAAAAATAATTGATCCTCCACCAGAATTCGCCATTGCAATTATTAATTTTGCAATTTGATCTTCTCTAACGAATGTTTCCTTAAAATCTAATGCATTATTTTCTCCAAAAGATTGTTCAATCAAATTTTTAAGCGAAACAATATCAAAATTCTTGTCTGCATAATTAAATGTATTTAGAAATTCCTGTTTATAAATCGGCCTTTTAACCATAATTCCACCTAGTTTCATATTTTTTAAAATCTAAACTAGATCTGTTATTACATTTAATGTTAGGAGAAAAGAAATGGCACCTAAATATCGTAGAATTTTTCTGGTAAAAAATTCAAAGAAAACTCGTCGATTCGCGAGCCTTTTGGCGAAGACAGAGGCGTAGTTGCACTTATACTTAATTCCTAAAATTGGCAACCACGTCGATTCTTCTTCCCCGCTGCCAATTTATACTTTCTTAATGTGCAAAAAAGCCAAAGCATATTACCTTGGCCTCAAATAACAATTATCTAAAAATCGCTAGGAAATATTCTTCGTTTAAAGTGATATTCAACTGAGCGATTATTAAACAGATTACTATAATTTACTTTAATCTTTTTAACTTCTAATTGCTTAATTTTCTCTTCTAATGACTTCCTATCCTCATCAGTTAATTTTCCATCCTCTGACAAACTAGAAATTTCATCTAATAATTCCTGAATCTTTTCATCACGAAATTCTTTTTCTTCGTTTTGTTGATAAATAGTCATCTTAGTATGAAGGATTGAATTGACCAATTCATCTGCCCCACCCGAAAGCCTATTTAAAATTAAAAGCTGTTCATTTAATATCTCATTATCTAAATCATAAGGATACCTTAGTTGATGATCTATTTCGCTCCAGCCTTCTTCAAATATCGTTCTTACTTGAATTTCAGCTAAATAATTTACTTTTGTCATTTGCGACTTAATTACATAATGCCATGATCGATATCCGGCATCATGAACTAAAAACTGGAACTTTTCTTCTTCGATATGTTGTTCACTCGTCATATCACCTAAGCGATGGTAAATTGTCGCTTTTTCGTGTAAATTCCAATTCTGTCTAATTGTTTTGTCTATATCTGCAGCTTGGTATTTATATAAATGTAATGCTCTTATACCAATTAGATCTGTAATTTCTGATTTATAATTCGAAACATTGATTTCATATTCTGAGTCTGATTTTTTACCTTTTATCGTCTTTCGAATAATCTTTTCAATTAAATGGTCAGGATATTTAATTCTTGATTTTACAGTATGAATTTCGGGATTTTTACGGAGTATCTCCGAAATAAAAGTAGCTACTGTTTCAAGATTCGGTATTTCTGATATGTATTCATTATAAATTTCAATATATTTTGACCAGTCTAAACAGTACGTTTCAAAATCCTGTTCATCGATTTTATATTTTTCAAAGAAATACTTTTGATTTTCTATTAGGCCCATACGTTTTCTCCTTCTAACAATTCCATAACCATATCCTACCATATTTGTGGAAGAAACATACTTTTTCAATTCAGAATTTGAGTACAAAAAAACATTGGTTTTTTTTGCGTTGAAGGGGTATTTGTTTTCGCTAAATCCTAAGCTTAAGTTTTAAACCCTGTAAGATAAATAGTGTCATTAAAATAGAACAGCCAGGACTAATGGCTGTTCTATTTTTTTACCAATCATATTAATAGAGAATCGAACAAACGACCTATTTTGAATATACGTTCGCAAAAAATCTATATATTTTCTAAAAAAACTACTTACATTAGAATAAATGTTCGTGTATAATAAAAACATCCAAACAAAACAGAACATACAATCTTAAAATTTAAGACAATTAAAACTTAAAAGTAGAACAAAAAAAAGGAGATGTGAAAAATGGAAATTATCATTCTATGTAGTGTCTTATTATCTTGGTGTATTTTAGAGGGTTTTAATAAATTTGTAGTAAATCGTTGAGAGCACTGAAAGAGATACTTTATATTACTCTAGAAAGGATAAACTCTTATTCCTTAAAACTAAATTCAAACAAAAAAGTGCTCTTCTACTTTGAAAAGTTAAAAGAGCACTCTTAGAGATTTTTTATTTAGCTATGTATTCCTGCAATTCCTTAATAAGAATTTCTGCGCCGTATTTACTTACTACAATCTTTCCTCTATCAAACGAGAAATTATTTTCATCAATAACTCCTGTTACCATACAAGCATTACTCGAAACAAATTGTCTAAGGATAATCTTTTGTTCCTCAATAAATACTTCAAATGGTTCATATTTATTTAGATTTAACATTTTTCTTAGTTCCTTTGGTAAAACAATTCTTCCTAAGTCATCTAGTCTTCTGACAATTCCACTTAGACCGGAATTTTCATCATATTTTGTAAGAATAATCATACCTTCTTCAAAATGAATTTCAAATGGAGCATTGTTCTCTAAATTCATTGTATTTCTTAGTTCTTTCGGTAGAACAATTCTTCCAAGATCGTCTAGTTTTCTAATAATTCCAGTTGATTTCATACTTGCAACTCCCCATTTATTTCTATCTCTTTATATACTCAATATAATTCTCTCTATAGCTACATTGAGTTTAATTTAATAATACCAAATTATTTTAATTTTCTCTCTACTTATATCGACTCATTTTTAATTATATTAATACAAATTAAAAAAATTTTCTTGATTTTTTTTAGTTTACTTCATCTTTAACACTATCATAATTTAAAATTATGAAAAGTTTCTTAAAAAATTCAAAAAGAGATGAGTTAATCATTTGGTAACGTATTACCTTTAATTAACTCATCTCTAAAATTAAATCTATTATCTTGAATAGCCACCGAGACTTTGTTCAGCCATTTGAACTAAACGTTTTGTAATCTCTCCACCTACTGAACCATTTGCACGAGACGTTGAATCCGGACCTAAATGTACTCCAAATTCTGTTGCAATTTCATACTTCATCTGATCGATTGCAGATTCAGCATTTGGTGAAACATATTGATTTGAAGATCTGTTTGCCATGATATGTAGCCCCTTTAATAAAATTTTCTGATATAAACTATCAGATTGCTGTTAGTATTTCATATTGAATTTAAAATATTCATCATATAAATATTTCTGTAACTTTTTGAATGTTTCATATGAAATTTTATAGCAAATTTATTTGAATTTAATTTCTCTGCAAAGATTGTCAGATTATTTCCCAAAAAATAAATCAATTGATAAATAGGATTGAATCAATAGCTAATCACACTTAAACAGAACTCCCATATATTATATTGATATAATTCCATTTTCTGAAAGGTAGGTGTAACAAAATGAAAGTAGATGGTATCTTTGAAGGAGGAGGAGTTCGAGGAATCGGACATGTTGGTGCTATTTGTGCTTTAGAAGAAGAAGGTTATGAATGGGCACGTTTGGCAGGCACTTCTGCTGGCGCAATTGTTGCTACTCTTCTAGCATGTGGCTTTAAAGGAAAAGAATTAAAGGAAATTATGGATCATCTAGATTATAAGAAGTTTATTACAAAAACATGGTTGCACTTTATTCCTTTAATCGGATTAGGATTAAACATCTTATTTAAAAATGGATTATATAAGAATGACTTTGAAGAGGAATGGTTAGAAGCTTTATTATCCAAAAAAGGAATTCGCTATTTCGATGATCTAGAAGAAGGAAAATTAAAAATCATTATTTCAGATATTAGTAATGGGAAAATGGTCGTTTTACCTGATGATTTACCCGATTACGGCTTATCAGCAAAAGATATAACAATTTCTCAAGCAGTTAGAATGAGCGGTACAATCCCCTTTTTCTTTCAACCAGTTAAACTAAAAACTCCTATTTATAATTATCCAATATTAATTGTCGATGGTGGAATTCTAAGTAATTTTCCAATTTGGATTTTCGATGACCATCAAGAATGGCCGACTTTTGGTTTTCGCTTAATAGATGAAGAAATTATTGCAAAACCGCTGGATGGTCATAACCCAATCTCATTTTATAAATCAATATTTATAACGATGAGACAAGCACATGACATTCGGCATCTAACAGCAGAAGTAAATGAACGAACAATAAAAATCCCAACTGGTGAAATTTCAAGCACAGATTTTAATTTAAATAAAAAAGAAAAAGAAGCACTTTTCACAAACGGATACCAAGCCGCAAAAAAATTCCTTGGAACTTGGGATTTTGAAAAGTTTAAACACAACTATCCACCTGAACCTTACTGCCAAAAGGTGAATAGCCTGTAGTAACTTAAAAAACGCAATCTTTTCTAGATAATCATAGAAAAGATTACGTTTTTGTTTTTCCTATCTAAAGACTCCTTTTTTAATTCATTTAACTCTTATTTTAGCATCACCTTTAATATATACAGGATAAAAAGCCAGCTTAAGCTTTAATGGATTAGTGTAATTTTGAGAAGAAATAGTTATTCCTTCAATTTGCTTACCACCATCATGATATTCTGTTGATCCCGAGCTAGTTTGCACTTCTTTTCCATTAGCATCAAAAATTGATCCTACCAATGAGTAATGAAATTCTTTTTTTGTATTTAAGGTGAACGTCAAGTCATTTCCATCTTTTTTAAAGTCAGTTACAAAATTGCCTTTTGGCTGTTTTAGAATTTGTTGTTTATCTGTATCAACTAATATATAGTCTTCATCCTTATCAACAGCCTGTAACTTATTAATAACTAAATATAATTCTTTTGGATTTTTAAAGTAATTACTCTGTAAAAAGACAATTCTTTCATTATCGCTAATATTTTTTGCAGTAGTCCCATTTGTTATTTTAGACCATACCTCACCATTTTGATCAACAAGTTTAATATTAGAGAAATCAAGTATTTTCTTTGAATTACTTGGATCCATTTCAACTTGTACTGCTACACGGAGAGGGTAGATTGTAACTTTTTTAATTGTTATTTTTTGCCCTTCAATCATCACTGTTTTATTTAGCTCATATATTTGATTCGTTTTTTCATGTTTTTTTATTGAAAGTGGAATCGAAAATTGTGCTGATTGCTTTTCATTCTTAATACTTAATTCTAAATTAAAATCCTGCTGTTCATATGGTTCATTAAAATCGTATTCTACTGTACTTGTATATTGACCTCCGACTTCATTGACAGTATCTCCAAAAGATAATGAGTGATCGGGTAATTCTTCTCCATTACTTGGTTTAAGATATGCAGATTTTATTTCAAAATTTTTCTGTTTCGACTTACTATTAATCGTATAAAACACTACAATATCTTGTTCATCAGCAATAACAGAATCGATTGTAACATTAATTCCATTCTTTTCTTGTGATGTGCCAATCTTTTGGGCATAATTATTTTCTACTGCTGAAAGTAATCCTTTATCATCACTCATACGAACCATTTCAACAATTTTCTCCATTCCTGGTACTTTTGTTAAATAATCAGCAAACGTTGGAGATACACGTATACTTGTTAGAATTCCAAAAAGGAAAATGGCAGCTGCAATTATTGACCAAATTCTAAATTTCCGTTTCGGTTTTGTGATCATCTTAACTTCTTTTGCATTTTGAAAACCAATTTGTATAGCCTCGTCAATTTCATCAAGAGGTATATCGACGTTTTCGTATTTTTCTTTCAAATTTTTTAATTCTCTTTCTTCTTTTTCAAACATTGCCATTTTCTCCTTTCTCTTCAAGAATTCCTCGTAATGATCTCAATGCTTTATTTAACCAGGTCTTTACCGTGCCTTCCGGGCGATTCCACATAATTGCAATATCTTTGATTTTGACATCGTGAAAGTATTTTAAATGTAATAGCTGTCGCTGTGTATCATCAAGCTGTGACATAGCTTCTTCAATTTCAATATAGTTATAGTCTTCGTTCATACCTTGCTGTGAAATATATTCATCGTCGAAGGTTATTCTATTATTCTTCTTTATATAATCCTGACAGTAATTAATCATAATCCGAATAAGCCATGTTTTTACATAATTTGGTTCTCTCAATGTTTTTATGTTTTGATAAGCTCTAAAGGTTACTTCTTGAATTGCTTCAATTGCCTCATCTTTATTCTTCAAGTAAGCTAATGCAGTTTTATATAATGACAATTTATGCTCATGCATAATTGACAAAAATGCTTGCTCATCTCCTTTGATAGCCCTTTTCACTAGACTATGATCCTGCAATCTCAATCCCTCCATCTCGATGTTATATACATTAGACACCTGAGAGCTAAAAAAGTTTTAATAATTTTTAATTTTTTTGAATCAATTTCATAATCCATCTTTTATTAAGCCTCCATCTACGGAATATGATTGCTAACTTTTAAAAAATCAAAAATAACATACAAATAATAGTTTTGTAGATTTTTCTTAAATTCCAAAAGGAGTAATATGCTATTAAAAAATTTGAAAAATTAACAATATCGACAATATATATTGGCTAATTTCATCTTTTTAGATGTTAACATAATTTCGTAAACGTTCACTAAAAAATTAGAGACAGTTTTGAAAAAGACTAATTCTATTTTATCTTCTACGGTATATTTTTTGTCGGTGCAACAACCTATTGGAAACAGGAGAATAATATTATGAAATTAGCAAAAAAAATATTAATTATAACTTCTTACATACTGTTTACCGTATTGATTATAGTTGGTCCAGAGTTTCATAAGTATAAATTGTATGTTCTTTTCTTACAGGTATTATTTTTTTGTACAGGTCCATTATTATTAGTATCGATAGATCGGAAGAGAAAAAGAAGTAAAGTTAAGGCTGAAATCAACAGTAAATCGAAATGAAATAGTTTTACGTTTGTAGATCTATTTAAGCAGCTTTTATAAAGACATAAAAATTTTTAAAAGGAGCCAAAATTAAAAGACATGAGCATCACCACTCATGTCCTTCTCTACATCTATAATTCTATCTATTTCTGTTTTTTCGATTACGTAAGAATGCCGGAATATATGAAGTTGAATCTTCCTTCTCATTGTATCGACCATATTCTTGTTGTTCATTATAGCGCCCGTAATTTTGTTGTTCTTTGTAACCATTATTATCTTGTTGTTCTGTGTAACGATTTTGATCTTGTCGTTCTGTGTAACGGTTATAATCTTGCTGTTCATTAAATCGGCCATAATCATTTTGTTCATTATAACGCCCATAATCTTGTTGCTCATTATATCGATTATGATCTTTTTGTTCATTGTAACGTCCATAATTTTGCTGTTCTGAGTATCGAGCTGAGTCTTGTTGATCATTATAGCGACCGTAATCTTGCTGTTGGTCTACACGATATCTTTGATCTTGTTGGAATCGTTGCTCTCTATTATATAAGCTAGGTGCTTCTTCTATTGGTCTAGAAGGAGTTCTTACCATTTTCTCTTCTTTATCCGCAAATCCTGTAGCAATTACCGTTACAATAATTTCATCTTTTAAGTTTTCGTCGATTACCGAACCGAAAATCATATTTAATTCTTCGTGAGATGCAGAAGCAACGATATCAGCAGCTTCTTGTACTTCAAACAGACTTAAGTTACGTCCACCTGTAATATTCATAATTACACCATGAGCTCCATTAATAGAAGTTTCAAGTAACGGAGAATTTAATGCTTTCTGAGCAGCGATTGTAGCGCGATCTTTACCTTTTGCAATACCGATTCCCATAAGGGCTGTCCCTTTATGAGACATGACCGTTTTAACATCAGCAAAGTCAAGATTGATTAACCCTGGTACTGCGATTAAGTCGGAAATCCCTTGAACCCCTTGTCGAAGTACATTATCAGCTTCACGGAATGCCTCGAGCATCGGTGTTTTTTTGTCAACTAGCTCCAATAATCGATCGTTTGGAATGATAATTAATGTATCAACCGCTTCTCTAAGTTCCTTAATTCCACCTTCAGCATTTGTTGCACGCTTTTTACCTTCAAATTTGAAAGGACGAGTTACTACTCCAATTGTTAAAGCACCAAGTTTTCGAGCAATTTTGGCAACTTCAGGCGCTGCACCTGTACCTGTTCCGCCGCCCATTCCAGCTGTAACGAAAACCATGTCTGCTCCTTTTAGTACTTCCTCAATTTGTGACTTACTTTCATCAACAGCTCTTTTTCCAATTTCAGGATTTGCACCTGCTCCTAAACCACGCGTCAGCGTTGCACCAATTTGCATTGTAATTTCAGCTTTTGATTGTTTTAGTGCTTGCGCATCTGTATTAAAAGCAATGAATTCAACGCCTTCTACACCGTCTTCAATCATTCGATTAACGGCGTTATTTCCGCCACCACCAACACCAATAACTTTTATTCTTGCAAACTGTTCTATATTTTCAAATTCAAACATGATTATTCCTCCTCGTCATACCGATTACATAATTTCACGTTCTTCAAAGAACCATTCATTTTCATTCTAAGATTTATCTTTTTATGTACGTTTTAGTAGATTAGAATTATCCAATTCACTTTTAAGACATAGAATTGTCCTAATTCCCCTAACACTACTATACAAGAAAACTACCTATTATCTTTTTGATAATTTTTCCTTAATATACCTTTAACTAAAACATGTATTTTAACATCTTAATGTAATATCTCTATCAACTTCGTAACAAACTTTCATTAAAAGTTTCTACAATTAATATAATTCTTTCCTTTTTGATTGAATCCTTTAAGAATCTATTGATTTATGAGAAAACAAACACTACACAATATACTTTGTTAAAACATTCACAAATAATACACTTATTCGCACGATGTAACAAGTATAATTTTGTAATATATACATGTAAACACTACTAAATCATCTTCTGTTATAGATGTATATAAAATTACTACAAAGGACGATGGAACGGCTGGAATGACATATTTTATGTATGGAAAAAAACACGTTGACGCTTCTAAAACCGATTGGTACTAGTCATATATAGATTTACAAACCGGAACTTTTAATAAATTAACGGATTGGCAAAAAAGACTTGTTCATGCCCATGAACTAGGAAATGCATTTGGCTTAAATCACACAAAAGTTTATGGAAATTTAATGCATCCAAGTGGGAACCAGTCATCTACTAATATCCCATTAGATGATCAATTTAAAGGTATCAATTTCATTTATAAATAAGGAGGAATTGAATTGAAAAAAAATATAATTATATTTTGTGTTTTAGTTACTTTAGCATTTAGTTCGCTAATTTACTATTATATTAATAATCAAAAACCAAATAAACAAAACAATACGGCAAATATAATGGAAGAAAATAAAGACTTTAAAAAAAGTTCAGATGATAACAAATCTAATCCTTCAAACAATCCATTAAATAACCAATCAACTAATAAAATAGAAACCGTAGTTGCTAGTGCATCTCTTTTTGGTAACTTTGATAGAGTCGAGGACTTAATGAAAGATTCCGATTTAGTCGTAAAGGGTACTGTAAAATCCTCCGAACCATATGTCATAAAAAATAATGATGGAATTGGAAGACCATATACTAAACTAACTTTTAAAATCAAACATGTTCTTTTAGGAGACAAAAATTTAAAAGGAAAAACAATATCGATTTTAGAATATGGAGGAATAATTTCAAAAAAAGACTTCGGTTTAGATAAAAAGTTCAATAATTTATCTAATTCAGAGTTACAGGAAAAACTTGAAGTATCGTTAGAAGGTATTCCCAATTCTAAAGCTGGTCAAAATATGGTCGCTTTTTTAGTGGATGATAAAGATGCCATAAATACAGAGTCTAAGTTATATGGAATCAGAGGAGCATACAAGGGTAGATTTACCCAAGACACTAAGACGAAGAAATATAAACGTGGTATGCCTAAAAATGTAACTACAGAAGAAGAAGGAACGGAATTGAAAATAAATGATGCTGTTACAGAACTAAATAATCAGCTAGAAAGCTAAATAATAATGTTTCATATTAGGAAAAGGACTTGAAATATAACCAAGTCCTTTTCATTTAAAAGTTCACTTTTCAATTAATTCCGTTTTATTATCATCAGTCCAATTTTGAATTCCGTCATCTTCGTCCAATTCGATAATTACGTCTGTTACACCTTTTTCTTTCATAATTTTTTCTTCTAATCGGTCTTTTATGTCATCGGCTTGAGCTACTGTTAAGTTAGGGTCTAGTTCAATTTCTAATTCAACATGTAAATCTTCTCCCTCTTTGACAACCGTAAGAGCTTGAATATCTTTGACATCTGGATCTTCCATTACGATTTCACCAATCTTGTCTTCCATTTCTTCATCAGATTCACCAATTACACCTGCAGCATTATCAAGAAAAACTTTTCCAACAACAAGGAACATCAAAATACCGATTATGACAGAAGCAATACCTTCCGCTTGATGAAATGGTGTAAAGTAAGCAATGATTACTGCAATCATCGCTAATAATCCACCTAGAGTTGCAACTGTATCTTCTAAGAAAACTAATTTTGTAGCTGGTTTTGCTTTCCCTAAATTAGAAATTGCCTCTATAACCACGCCAAAACCACTTGTTGTTATTCCTAATTCATGACTAATTTCTTTCATTGCTTTGTAAAGTACAAATGCTTCAAGCACCACTGAAACACCTAAAATAGAAAGAGTAATAGTTAGCCCCGAAGAGTGGGTAGGATGCATTATATGCTGAATTCCTTCGACAATCGTTTCAAACGCCATAATTCCTACAATTAATACTGCACCAAGTAAAACTAAATTAACAAGTCGGCCAAATCCATTTGGAAACCGATCTGTTGGTGCTTTTTTACTTAAAGCTGAACCGCTAAAAACAAAAAGTTGGTTAGCAGTATCGGCAGCACTATGCATCATCTCAGCAAAAAGTGCAACACTTCCTGTCATACTAAACCCTATTCCTTTTATTATCGCTATTACAGCGTTAACAATAGCTGCTAATAATGCAGATTTATTACCCTTTTTTAAAAGCTGTAAAAATTCTTTCATTCTATACTCCTCTTCACTAGTATTTTTATATTATGTATTTTTATATTTTTTATTAGCTAACTTAGGGAAAGTTCATTAAATTCGAAGTAAAAACAGTTCATTTTTTACTTAATTGGAAATATATGTAATTTAATTTTACCATAGGTTCTGATTATTCTTTTGTCTCTTCTACAAAAATATTTTTGATCAGCTAAAATATTTTGAGGACTTAAATAGAAAACATTTTCCTTAACAAAACGAAGATGTCACTAAAGACGAAAAAACAAATAGAAATCTAATAGATAAATCGCTATAATCAACATGCTTACGCCTATAAGAAGTAAAGTATCTTCTTTAATAAAAGCATTTTTTTATTGAAAATTGAGACCCATAAACAAAATAATGCTAATAATAAGATTGATACCGCTAGTAACACAATCAACAACTATCTTCACATCCTTTAACTGAGATTCCTATGTCATACTTAATTGTTTTTGAACCCCAAAAAAGCTATCTAAAAAGACAGCTTTTAATAATTTATATGCGGTTAATGAATTGTACTAGTTAAATTTCATTTTTTAAAAGCAAATTTACTTCTTACTTTCCTTAAAAGAAAATTGCTCTAATCTCTTTCCCATCAGTTCAGCCATTTGTTTTGAATGTGGATCTTCTTCTTTTTGTAAATGATCAATGATCTTATTATAATCCTTTTCGCTTCGGTTCTGGCTTAATTTATATGAGGCCTGAATTTCTTCCACTTTAATCTTAAATCCCACTATACCTTTTAGTTCACTTTCTAAAAGTTGTGGAGAAAGTTTATCCCATAGTACTGGGTTTTCACGATTTTTTTCATATTTTTCTAGCATGATTGTTAATTCATCTACTAATTCATCTCTTTCTAAAATGCTTGCTTTTCCGTAAACATGCACTGCTTGATAATTCCATGTTGGAACTTCCTCAACTTCATACCAAGAAGATGAAATATAAGCGTGAGGTCCTTGAAACATAACAAGTACGTCTTCACTATTCTCAAATGTTCTCCATTGTGGATTTCCATATGCAATATGCCCAGTAATATAATAATCTTCACCTTTTTTAGTTATACCTAAAGGTAAATGTGTAGCAATTGGTCTACTCTGTTTTGTTGTGATAATCGTACCAAAAGAGTTTTTTTGAACGAAATCCCAAATTTCTTCAGGATTTGTAACTTTATAGTATTTTGGAATATACATGATTCGTATTACCTCCTTAATCATTTTTGTTGCAAATGCAATAAAAATACTTTACTTTAAATCTAACTTAAAATTGTTGCATTTGCAATAATATTTTGAATAGTATGTAAGAGAAACCTTATTATAAATCAATGGTATTTCACTTAATAATAAAAAGAGAAAAATCATTCAATCTAGAAGATTTTTCTCTTTCCTAGTTCAATAACATTTACTTAATCAATGCTTCATAAACAGCAGTCGCCACGGCTTTATATTGTCCTGTAGCAAAGTCATCCCCTACAAATTTGTTTGGATTTATTAGTGGATCGATTACAGGTGAATGTTTTTTATTGGTCAATAAGACAATCCCTAAATTATTATCTGGATCTATAATCGTCAGAGTGCCTACCCAGCCCGTATGTCCAATTGCATTTGGACTTGCATACAACCCAAACGTAGACGACATACTTGGAGAGCCATTTCTTCTCCACCCTAAGCCATATGTTGGATTTAAATCGGAAGGTGCTGAAAACTGATCAATCGTCTCTTGATCGAATAGTTTTACTTTGCCATATCCACCCCCGTTTAACATTACTTGCAATAGAACCGCTAAATCGCTTGTCGTTGAGAAAAGTCCTGCATGTCCGGATACGCCACCCATAGAATAGTAAGCCTTCTCATCATGCACTTCTCCCTGTATTGTGTATGTACGAATATTTGGGAAGGAGATGATACCGTCACGTGAATTCCCCATTAACTCAGTTGCCGCGAAATCTTTCGGTTTGAATCCTTTTTGCAGAGGGTTAAACATTGTATGTTTTAGACCTAACGGCTTATAAATCGTATTTTCTACATATTCGTCTAGTCTTTGGCCAGTTATTTTCTCAATAATAAATCCGAGTATCATATAATCTACGTCACTATAAATGTTTTTCGTACCAGGTACGTATTCTAACGGTGTTTCAGCGATTTTTTCAAATGTTTCATTACGGTCTTGTGTATACAAGGAACCTGCTACAGTAGGATTGTGGTATTGTGGATCAGCTGGAAAACCAGCAGTGTGGTGTAAAATATCGATTAAGCGTAGGGTGTCCTTCCCTTTAATCATATCAGTTGATTTGTCTTTAAAATTCGGAAAGTATGATTGTACAGTTGAATTCAAGTCTATTTTTCCGATACTAACAAGATGTTGCAAAGCGAAGTTAACTGCATACATTTTAGTGTTTGATGCCAAATCAAACATTGTATTAGTCTTCATTTTCTGAGGATGTTTCAGTGGTGACAGCCCATCGTATTTTTTCGCGTACCCATAAGCAGTGTTTTTAACAATTTTCCCATCTTTGATAATCATTAGCACTGCACCCGGAAAACCATTGTTTACATCCTGCTGGATTAATTCATCTACTTGTTTTAATTTCTCAGATGAAAATCCAACCTCCTCAGGACGATTTACTTTGCTCAACACAGGAAAGCTATCACTATGTTTGTTTTGTTTCATTCCATTCACCTCTGCCTGGATTGAGGTTTTCTCTGCATTTGTTTGAGCATAGCTGACAGAACCTGTTGTAGTAACTAAAGCAAGCGATAGTGCTGACGTTACAATACTACGAGTCATTCGAGCCAATTTAAATCTCCTCCCATTAAGATAAAATGTCCAAACTTTCATAGGCTTAATCGTTGTGATTTTTGAAAATTAAATTCAAAATTATATCATTTATAATTGAAAGAAAATTCCAACTACTTTTATTATAAAGGCGAGATTCATAGTTTGTAAAGTTTGATATTTTTACCATGGGATAGGATTCTTCATCAATTTTCTTTTGTTTTCTTAAATTGGTCCCAAATTTCAATCTTGGCTTATGTGGTTATAAAAAAATGGATAGCCAATATAGGCTATCCATTTTAACTAAATTTATGCTTCTACAACATCTACAACATTAGCTTGCTGATAAACTTCTTTTTCGAATTCTCCTGTAGCCTTACTTGTTAGGATACCAGATGTCATTGCTCCACTAACGTTTAGAGCTGTACGGCCCATGTCAATTAGAGGTTCAACTGAGATTAGTAATCCAACGATTGCGATTGGAAGATTCATAACTGATAGTACGATAAGAGCTGCAAAAGTTGCTCCTCCACCAACACCAGCTACACCGAATGAACTGATTGCTACAATTAAAATTAGAGAGATTATAAATGATGCACTTGTTGGATCAACTCCAGCTGATGGGGCTACCATTACAGCTAACATTGCTGGGTAGATACCAGCACATCCATTTTGACCAATTGAAAGTCCAAACGATCCAGCGAAGTTTGCAATTCCTTCTGAAACACCGAAATCTTTTGTTTGTGTTTTGATTGTCATTGGTAATGTTCCAGCACTTGTACGTGATGTAAATGCAAATGATAAAGTTGGTAAAGCTTTTTTCACGTATCTTACTGGGCTTAGTTTTGCAAATGATAATAATAATAAATGCACAATAAACATTACGATTAAAGCCACATAAGATGCTATTACAAACTTACCTAATTTTACGATTGCATCATAATCACTTGTTGCTGCTACTTTTGTAATGATTGCTAAGATTCCATAAGGTGTTAAACGAAGTATTAACGATACGACTCTCATCGTTACTGTATAAAGCGTATCAATTATTTTTGCAAAAAACTCTGCAGTTTCAGGCTCTTTACGTTTTATACCAAGGTAGGCAATCCCCACAATTGCTGCAAAAATTACGACTGCAATTGTTGATGTTGCACGTGCACCAGTTAAATCTAAAAATGGATTACTTGGAATTAATTCAAGTATTTGTTTAGGAATTGTCATTGCTTCTACAGTTGGCACACGGCCTTGTAATTCTGTAATTCTAGCAGTCTCTGCAGCACCTGCTGATATTTTGATTCCATCAAGTCCAAATCCTAAAGCGGATCCAATTCCAATTGCTGCTGAAATAGCTGTTGTACCTAGAAGAATCCCAATAACAAGGACACTAATTTTACCGATATTCTTAGTTAGCTTTAATTTTGTAAACGCTCCGACAATTGAAACGAATACTAGTGGCATAACAATCATTTGTAATAGTTTTACATAACCACTACCAACAATGCTAAACCAGTCAATTGATCCGACTGTCACTTCATGTTCAGTTCCGTAGATTAAATGAATAATATAACCAAAAATAAGACCTAAACCTAAACCCGCGAATACACGCTTTGAAAAAGATACATGCTTCTTTTGCATAAAATACAAACCATACATAAGTACTAATAAGATAACAACATTTACGCAGATAAGAAATGTATTCATTTTTTTCCCCCTTTTCTTTTAATAATATTAATTTACGAAAATATTAATACAAGTATTCCTATAAATCAAGTAGGAATTGTTATATTTTTGTAAAATTCCTACTTTTTTATCATTTAGATACAATTTATCTAGAAATCTATTACTACTTCATTAATAGCGCTTCACCATATTCGTCAAATGCATGCTTAAAATCAAAAGCAGTAGAAGTTGGTCCATTTTGAATATAATAGTCATATCTTTTAAAGGCCTCTTCCCACGAAACATCTCTTTGCTTCTCTGTCCACCACACAACATATGAAAGGTGCTTCTCTTTATAAGATTCCATCCATTTACTTCGATCTTTCAACGCTTGCTTATGTTGTCCTGAGTACGTAAAACGATATAAGGATTCTAGATTCTTCCATACCGTTAGCGTAAGTATAGGATAAACGTCCCCCTTGCTTGCTTCTTCAGGGAGAGAGATTCCATCAGATGAAAACGCATCAATCATGTGTCCAGATTTTGTAGCCTGACGAAATATATCATTTCCTACAGAAAAAAATTGACGAGAGGTAGAGTGATCATATGGGTGTTTTAGCCTACCAACTGTATAGATTGCAACAAAAGCCATAAATAATCCTCCATAGACAGGTTTTATTAAATTTATATTCAAGTAAGCTTTTATTTCATAACTAATTCTTTTTTTCAATATTTTTATATTTTGTAGAGAATTGGCTTAAATTGGACACTTGAATATCGTATTTAGTGCTCTGCAGACAACAAAAAAAGACAATCAACAAGAATTTCTCCCAATTGATTGTCTTTTAAAAATACGATTCTAGTTTATCCCTATTTGAGTTTTAACAAGATCAATGGTTATTCCTTGATACTTTTTAACCGGTTTTGGAGCATCTGTTACGGTTGGATTTTTCATCATATAGTTTTGCTCAATGAAGGCAAAATCTTTTTCATCCGTCGTACCATCGAAATTTAGATCAGTTGCTCGATTAGCTGTACCCCAGTTTGATTTCATCGCAATTGCATCCTTAACATCAATCACATCATCATTATTGACATCTCCAGCAATTAAACTAATACCACCAATTAATTTTGCCTCTCCAAGTACACCATTTTCAGTAGTCTTCCCAATTGTAAATATACCTTTTGTTGTGAAGTGACCTGGTACAGCCATTTCAACTGTAAATGGTTTATCTGATAATGGTAGATTGAATACTTCAAAAAACGCATCAGGATGAACTGTTACATTCGTATAAACATTATTTTGATCATCTATTACTTTAATTTTAGCCCCAATTTTTGTGTAATCGTAAGGAGCAATTTGCATTCCTTGCGGCGAGAAGAAAGCTTCTGGAATTAGTTTTGCAGCCATTTGAGAATACGTTGGCAATACTTTGAATGATTTCATAAATCCAGGCGCATTTTCTGTAGTACCAGATTTATTTGTAACACTTGCTTTTAGGTCTTGTAGTTCATACCAGCCCTTGTTAAAGTTATCACTCTTAGCTCTTACTTGAATATCAAGAAGTGGTACTTCACCAGAAATTGGCTTTGTTAACTCTACTGTTACTTTCATATGTTTTCCACTTGTTGAATTTGATTCTTCAGTTGTAACTGAGCTAATTTGACTTTTTGTTTGTGAGTTTTTCAATACATCCACAATTTCAAAGTTGTATGGCGCATAGTCAAATTCATATGATACTTTATTTGTTTTATTTAAATTATGAGCAGATAGAGTAGCAGAAACTGTTTCTCCCATTTTAATGGTTTCTTTATTTAAGTCACCTGTCACATATGGGCTACCTTTTTTAACAAAAAGTGTCTCATTCATTCTACCAAAATCACCATTTGATGCAGAGTCCATCGCAAATGAGTAATATCTTGTAAAATTAGCGTTTGGATTTAATTTAACTTCACCTTTGTAGTTACCATTTTCGTCAACAGTTAACTCTTCTGAAGGTGATGCAACCCATCCATAAGGACCCATGAACGTATCATAATATCCAACAACCGAGTTATATGACTGGTTGATATCAAATCCCATTGTTTTCATATCCTCAATATCTTTATCAAAGACTTTACCTGAAAACGGAATTGATTGTTGGCTATCTTCGTACTCGTAAACTCCAAATGGTAAGCTATGCTGAACAGTAGGATTATTGTCTTCAATATATACCTTTGTTTCAGAAGTGAAGGTTTTTCCTTGATCATTTCGTCCAATAAATTTAATTTTATATAACCCTGGTTTTGCTTGTATGTACTTGTAAACTAGTGGACTATTAGGATCGGCAGAAAAAGGGATATAGATTCCTCCAAATCCATTCGCCACTCGGTATAGAAGATTTTCATCTGCAGCGATTCCATCCAATGTACCAATAATGCCAAGGTCTTCATTCGTTTTTGCATCCGTCAATACTACGTCGATATAACGCATATGAGACTTCAATTGGAAGTATAGATCTGTACGCGGTCTCGTAAATGGATGATTATCATACGTATTACTTGTTAATGCATATGGAAATGCTCCAACTTCCTCAATACCTTCCTCTACAAAACGCGCAGCAAACGGAATTTGATAGGTTTCATCTGGATTTTGTTTATTCGTATAAACTATATATCCTTCATATGTTCCTTTTTCAGCATTTGCTGGAATATCAATAAAGACTGCATGTTTCTTTTGTTGACCTGGCTTAACCTTTAGCTCTGAATCTACTGTAATCTTTACATTATTAGCAACTGCATCTTTTGAAATTCTTGAAGATTGGTAAACTACTTTTACATCAAATGTTTTTGTTTCTTTACTATCGTTTCTTAAAACTACATTACGATGGTCTTCTCTATTTACGCCAGTTGATGTAAATGTGCCAAAGCTAATAGCTCCTGTCGTTTCTTTAATTGTTTTCATTTTATTGCCAATCATTGTGTCTGTAGTATCTAGTACTTCTAAATTTACGCCAGCATGCACTGCTTCATATGCATCTACACGACCTGCACCAACTTCATAAACACTATATTTATCATTTAGTGGATCTGCAGTATTCATTAAGTTAGCTTTTACATCTAAAGGTGTATAATCCGGATGTGCCTGTAATATCAATGCAGCAATACCAGCTACATGCGGACTTGCCATTGATGTTCCAGATAAGCGAGCATAAGCGTGCTTATAGTCACCAAGTGATGCACTACCCGCAAAGTGCGTTGGCACAGTAGAAAGAATATCTACACCTGGTGCCGTCACTTCAGGTTTAATATCATAAGTTACTCGCGCTGGACCTCGTGAACTAAACGGAGCAAGTTTGTCACCTTCTGTCTTCACTTGACCTAATTTTTCAAATGAATAGGTAGTATTGCCTACATTTACTTTTTGTAATAAATCTAGTCCCTCTGCATTTGTTAATGAGAATGTAGGAATATTCGCAACACCTTCACCTAAATAGTTTGGAACGTAACCTTCTTTTGGATCAGAATTGTAGATAAATAGTGCCGCTGCTCCCTTCATCTTTGCAAATTTGATTTTATCGTTTAATGTAATGCTTCCACGCTGAACTAAAGCAATTTTCCCTTTAACATCCTTACCATTATAATCAGCAAAAGCTCCGTAACCTGCATCAACTACTTGTAAGTTTTGACCTACAAAGTTTTGTATTTGGTCCGTAAAACTCTTCGCCATTAAGCGGATGTCAGTAGCCGTTTTTCCAGTACTCGTTTGAACTGAACCTTTAAGTTCTGCGATCGTAGTTGGTACACTGCTTGCCCCAACAGCTAATCCTAATGGTGCATTTCCTGGCGTTCCAACCGTATACATACCATTACCAGCATTTCCGGCGGCTAACACAGCAGTTACCCCTGACAATACCGCGTTATTAATTGCAAAAGCGATTGGATTCATTGGATCATTGTAATCAGATCCAAGTGATAGATTAATAACATCCATTCCATCACTTACAGCACGATCGATCCCTGAGATGATTGATTCAGAAGAACCTCTTCCGTATGGTCCAAGCACGCGATACACATATAAATCAGCATCTGGAGCAATACCTGTAACTGAATATTCAGAGTCAGCTGTACCTTGGCCAACGATTGTTCCAGAAACGTGCGTTCCGTGTACCGTGTAATACGTAGCTCCTGCACTAAACTCTAGCTGTTTTGATTTTTTCCAGTCATCATAAGTAGCTTCCATTGGATCATTATCATTATCGACAAAATCATATCCACCTTTATAAGCAGCTTTAATGTCGGGGTGATTGTAGTCTACTCCCGTATCGATAACCCCTACCTTTATTCCTTTACCTGTATAACCTTCTTCATGAAGCTTGTCCACTCCTAAAAATGGATTTACGTCTCCTTCAGGAAAATCAGAAGTAGTATCAGTACTTTCTTGTTCAACTGGAGGATCAACTGTTATTTCTTTACTTTCCCATACCGTTTTAACAGCTTTTGATTGCATTAAATCTTCCACTTTATTGGCAGGAATTTGCAGCGATACACCATTAAATGCATGCTTGTATTTTTGCTTAATCGTGTATGGTGTTTTATTTTTGTCATTTTTAAAAATAGATGTTAAATCCTTTTGAAAGTTTGCATGAGAATCTTCTACTTGTTGATTTGCCTGTGTCACGCTTAAAGACATTCCTTCAGCCTTCGCAGACATGACCGCTGTTTTAGATGGTAATGTTTTAAACTGGACGATCACTGTGATTTTTTCATCACTTTTTAAATTGACGTCCGGACTAATTTGGAGACCAGATTGATCACTCATTTTTAATTGAGTTAAAGCTTTTCTTTGTTCTGGTGTAAGCTTAGCTAATATCGATTCCGTATTCATAGCAGCCTGTACATTAACTGGTTTAATCCCTGATGAAGATACAAAGCTTCCAGCAATTAAACTAGTTCCTATAGCAAGTGCAGTAACTGATTTTGTAATGTTTTTTTTCATCTCTTTCTCCCTTTTCCTTTTAAGTAAGAATTGTTTTAAGTTCAACTTTCAGCCTGTCTTTTCTACTGAATATCAAGCGCTTTTAACACACTATCTAAATTTTTACCTTTATAGTTCTTTTTAGGGGTTTATTTGAAGTTGCTTTAAAGCTTGTCTCTGACCTGGAGTAAGTTTTGATAATACTTGCTCAATTGATGAAGTAGTTTGAGCATGCACATTGAAAACTGCAGAAATTGGTGCAAATGTACTGCAAATTAGCCCCATACTTAGCGTCAATGGAGTGATACGTTTGGTAATCTTCTTTCTCATCTTTCTCCCCCCTTCAATTAAATAATCTTACGAGTTTTATTATAAAAAGACTTTATGTAATTTAACTATTTTGAAAATTCTGTCAAACTAACAAAAAAAGTCTCTTTATGAAATTTAATGTCAAGAAAGATGAATCCTAGGCTAGAGAATCGAAGGTAAGCAGAGATTTTTAATTCAAAAAAATATAAACAACCACAAGGAATATTTACCTTGTGGCTCTCTTCTTTTATATCGTTCTTTTAAGACTCACTAGTTATTTACTTAGTATTTGTAAATATTTTCGTTCATGCTCCGAATTAATATAATGTCTATATTTCCAGTACATCAAAAGGTATTTTCCATACTCTTTTAGTACACCTAGTTCTATTGCAGTTATGGCAACATCTAGGATTTCATGTATTCCTTCAGTTATTTTATTTCTTGCACATTGATACAAAGCATGTGAGTAACGGAATTTCAAATGCATTTGCTGCCTAAATGGTTCTTTACTCTCAGCTATTTCTTCAAAAATATTAAAATATCGATTTAACAATCGTTCAACGTCTTCAATCCGCTCAAGCTTTACATAAACTTCTAAAATCCTAGGTAAACCAACAAACAAGTCTTCCCTAACTTCCAACCAATCTAAGTACGCATCAACATGTTCATATTGTTCAAATTCTAAGTAAGCTACAAATCTGTTTCCAATAGCTAAGTCCCTGTAATAATCATTAACTTTTGAATAACGATCTATAATACTTAAAACCTCTTCTAATGAACCACCTAGACGAAGCAATGCAAAACCTTGATAAAGAAGTGCTCTACCATAGTAATCTCCTTCTTTAGCAAATTTCTCTAACGTTTGTGCATAATACATTACCTTTTTCCAATTCTGGCGGAGATAACAAGTAGCCATGATCCATAAATAAGTTGATAATTGTAACTCCTTTGTCAATTTCGTTAAATGCCTCAAAGCATGTACTTCAGCGTCATGTCCCTGATCCGTTGTCCTGACTACGTAATATTTCCTATAATAACTTTTCGCCAATTGAGTTGAATTATGATCGGGCATACTCTCAATTATGCACTCATAAAGCGGTAATGCCTCCCTTTCTTTATTTTCTTCAAAAAGCTTTTCAGCAACTAAAAAAATATAATTTAAATTCTTCTTTAGAATCGCTTTCTGACTTTCATCCAAAACTTTATTAAAAATAACTTTTAGCTGATCTTGATATCCAAATAATGCACATTTATATAAAAACTCCATACTTCTTCGTTTATCTAATATCCCGTTTTCATTAAAACATTCTTCAATATAATCTGAATATAAAGTACCTTCGCTCAGGTTTAAAGCTGCAGTAATAGCATCTAAATTACGTAAAGAAAGAGTTTGTTTATGATTTAAAATACGGCTAATTTCAGTCAAATGAATAGTAGAATTTCGTGCTAATTGAGTTAAATTCATGTTTCTTTCTCGCATATAGTCCATCATTTTATGGAACAATTTTAAATTCACTTTCCTTCCCTTCTTCCTTTAGTTATTTTGAATATCTATTTAGTACTGCCTTTAACTTTAAAATTCTTAAAAACTTCTACTCTCTTAATTAGAAATCTCTAATGAATAACTGTCAAGGTGGCATATGGACTAATCTAGTAAATACGCGTGACATAAAGCACAGATGTATTAAGTCAAATAATTTTTAAAAAAAACATTTAATCGTAAAACAAAAACGACTGCCCTCTCAAAAGGACAGCCGTGTTCCATTCAATCTAAAATCCCATTTTATACTTAACTAATTAATTGATAAACTTTGAAAATTACCCAAATAAAAATCACAAACCAAATCATCAAAATGAATGATCCGACGATCCAATTTTTAGGTTTACCTTTTTTCATCATTTCTTCTGCTTTCATTTCACAGTCAACTATTACATTGTCTGGTATCAACTTTAAAGAAATATAAATACCTATAGGAATGAGAATTACATCGTCTAAATAGCCTAAAATTGGAATAAAATCAGGGATTAAATCAATCGGACTAAAAGCATATGCTACTACACAAACTATGAATACTTTTGCATACCACGGAACGCGTTCATCCTTGCAAGCAAAATAAAGTGTGAAGATTTGGCGCTTTAATTTCTTCGCCCATATTTTTAGTTTTTTAAGCATGTTATCTCCTATAAATTAGCGTTTTTTTTGAATAATTATAACAAAAATTATTTATCAATATTGTAAAAAGTCGGAAAAACTACTCTTAAATTAAAACAAATGTTTTACTACTAAATCTTGAGCAAAAATATAAACAAGCCATCCTAAGATTCCAAGCCCGATTGAACTAAATAAGTGCATTGAATGCTGAAGAGCCAATCCAATAATTAAAAGCATCACGACCGTACCAGGTATTCCTAGTACGACTCCATAAGCAAATTTACTCAATGTTTGCACCTGTTCACCTTGAACATTTAGCCATATTAAACTTAAAAGACTAACAATAGGTAACGCCGCAATCAATCCACCCTGTGAAGGGAATCGACGTGCAATTTCGGTAATAACTCCGATTATAATGGCTGAAGTAAATATTTTAATAATCGCATACATTCTGAGCCCTCTCTTTCATTAAATTAAAGGCTTTTAAAATCGTTTCTCTTTCTTGTTCGGTCATCTGTTCAAAAAGAAGCTGCTGAAGTTTTTCTTCATTTAAACTTGAATTTTGTAACAAAACTTCTCTCCCTAAATCAGTAAGCATTAGGATTACTTTTCGTTGATCAATCTCACCACGAGTTTTATAAACATATTCTTTTTCTAGTAAACGTTTAACATGTTCTGACGCTGTATTGTGAGAGACTTTAATTCCTTCAGCAATATCCTTTATCCCAACTTCAACTTCTTTATCAATAATTTGTAAAATTCGAACGCTTTGGTGCGTAATATTTTCTTTATGCTTATATCGTAAAAGATAGTAAATATCAGTCCATAATTGATTCAATTGTTTAATTTCTTTATTCATGTTGATCCTCCTTATATCGTACGATACGATTATATCTTATAATACGATATATGTAAAATAAAGGGTAACGAAAAGTCATGGAAAAAAACAGTGGACTGCAAATAAAATCTTAGAATCGCAATTAAAATTGGGAAATCTGCAATTAAAAATAGAGAATCGCAATTAAAATTAGTAAAACTGCAATTAAATTCCAAAGAATCGCCATTAAAACAAGAAATTACCCATACCAGTTAAGGTATTATGACCTAGAATTTGTACAATAGTAGTTACTTTCAAATAGAATACTAGCAAACATGGTTCAATTCTTTTCATTTTAGAAAAAAATAGACAAAAACCTTATAAAAAAAGAGCAATCAGATCAACTCACTGTTTTAGATACGCCCACTTCCCTAATATTTTTACAATAAAAAAAGGGCGTCCCTCCGTCAGTTAACCTGACTTAGGGGACTGCCCCTATTAAATTCTTAAATAGAAATAGGTGGTAATGTATTTCCTGTTTCAAGTAAGCTTTTTAAGTTACTTAAAATCGCTGGCCAGCCATTGTTTAATCCTTCAAACGTATCATCACGATCTACTAAATCAGTCGGTTCAAGATTTTCATGTTTCAGCGTTAATCTAACTGTTGACTCTAATTCTTTCAATATAAATGTGACGATTGATGGTTCTTTACGGTTCGTTGGATCGTTTGTATGATTCCATGTGAATGAAAGTAAACGATATGGCTCACATTTTAGAATCGTTCCATAATCTGTAACTTCACCATTTCGTAAATAAGAAACCGTTGAGCCTACTTTCCAATCAGATTCAATTGCAGTTCCGAAAAAGTATTTTTCAGTAAATTGAGTACTTGTTAAAGCTTCCCATAGTTTTTCTGGTGTAGTTGCGATATATGTAACATAAACAAATTGTGGTTTATTCATTGTTCTAATCCTCCTCAAGTTTTTTTAATTCACTTAGTGCATCTAAGCGATTATGTTCGTATTTGTTCATCCATCGCTTTGAAATTTCGTTAATCGGTACAGGATTAAGATAGTGGAGCTTATTTCGACCATGCCACTCTATTACAACTAGATTTGCTTCTTCTAATATTACTAGATGTTTAGTTACTGCTTGTCTACTCATTTCAAGAAGTTGACACAATTCACTTAATGTTTGTCCGTTATTTATAAATAATTCATCAAGCAATTTTCTACGACTTGAATCGGCAAGTGCTTTAAAAACCTTATCTATTTCATTCGACCTCCCCAATATTTATATAATAAGCAACTAATTAGTTGCATGTCAAGTTCATTAAGTTCCTTTTTGAAGTTAATAATTTATTCTCTTTATTGAACAAAATTCATTTTTCTAAACAAAAAATAGCCGCATTAGCGACTGAATTATCATCTATTAACTTTCTAATTTTTCATTCTTTCCTTTTTTTACTTCCTCAAATTGCTCGTCTTCCATATCTTCTTGGTTATCACGTGTAACTTTTGCAACCATAAATGATGATACAATAATTCCAATAGCTCCCATTAAATAATAACCCTTTACATACAATGGTTCATCTAAATGGTAAAGTCCAATAAAAGTTAGAACACTAAAAATAGAGAAAGATGCCCAAGCCAAAAACGTAAAATATGGAGTATTTCTCCTTCTTTTTTTCAACTATAGTCCCCCCTATTTTTTAAGGTATTACTATTTTAATAATTTTTAAAAATTGTTAGAACATAAAGCATATACCAATATTTGGAAGCGTCATCAAAAACAAAAAAAGAGAAATTGCCGAAACAATTTCTCTTTTTCCATTTTATTAACCCGCAAGATCATTCGAAGGTCGAGCAGTTTGTACTCGTTTCCCCGGTTTAACAAAGATCATGGCAACCATACCTAATGTTACTGCGATTGATGCTGCTATAAACATTGCACTATATCCATGTTTTGCTACTAGGCTACCTGTTAAGGTTGGTGCAATAATTGTAGCTAGGTTTGCGATGAAATGTGTTACGCCACCAAATGTTCCAGCTTTTTTAGGTTCTGTATCTAATACTACTGTCCAATAAATCGAGTTTGGTAAATAGTTAAAAGCATTACCAATACACATTAAGATTAAGACTGCTGTAGCGCTTTGAACTGTTGGAATTAGCATGAAACAAATTGCTGTAAAGAACAATGAAATAACTGTGAACCATGATCTAGCAATACGTAAATTCCCTGTTTTTCTAAGAAGTGAATCTGATATTTTCCCACCTAATAATCCTGTAAAAATAGCGCCAATCCAAGGAATCATTCCAACTAATCCTAATGAAGCTAAAGAAAAACCGAATTCATCTTGTAAATATTTTGGCGTCCAAGTAAGTAATAATATATTTACATATAAAAAGGCAAAATAACCAATTGCATTCATTACTAGAGTAGGATTTTTGAAAAAATAATACCACGGTGTAGCTTCTTGTTCACTTTTTCCACTAACCGGATTATTCAAACGGATGATTTCAAGTTCTTGTTTTGTGACTTTTGGATTTTCTTCTGGTAGGTTTGTAAATACTTTAGACCAAATAAATGCCCAAATTAAACCAACTACCCCAAGAATAATAAATGTCAATTTCCAACTTGCAACTGATAATAGAGCAACTACGATTGGTGCAGTAATTAGTGCTCCTACTGGTGTACCTACTAAACCAAGCGCAACTGCAAACCCTCTTTCTTTCGGAGAAACCCAGTTAGCCATTGTTTTATTCATTGTTGAGAGGGTAGGCCCTTCCGCAAGTCCAAATAATACTCGGAATACTGCAAATCCAGCTAAAGCTGATCCACCAAATAATGTTGCACCTAAATGTCCAGCAAATACAGTGCCTATTTCAAAAATTGACCAGGTTGTTGCGGCAAGTAACCACATAAATTTAGGTCCTTTTTTGTCGGCGAAAGCTCCACCAAATAACGCCCCGAATATATAACCATATCCAAAATAACCTAGGATCTCACCCCAACTTATGGGACTTAGTCCAAATTCTTTAATGATCTCTGCCTGTGCATACGCAATTGCACCACGGTCGATATAATTAACAATCGTGATCATAATGATCATAAAAATGATAAAGAATCTATAATTTTTTTTCATTAATGCTAGTTCCTCCTATTTAAGTTTTTATCAGAAGGGACCCCCAAAATATTTATCATTTTCTGCTACTAATTACACAATCTTATTACCTTTTTTCCAAACAGATTTTACATGGTTAACACCAAATAAATATTGTAATTCTTGATAGTTTTTTACATTCCACAATACAATGTCTGCTTGCTTTCCAACTTCAAGAGAACCAATTTTATCTTGGCGATTAATAGCACACGCAGCGTTGTATGTTGCTGCCGTTAAGCTTTCAGCTGGAGTAAGTCTCATTGAAATACATGCTAAATTCATGACAAGTGGCATCGACGTTGTTGGTGAAGAACCAGGATTACAGTCAGTTGAAATGGCTACAGCTACCCCTTCATCTACCATTTTTCTACCTTTTGCAGCATCTTCACGTAAATAAAGTGCTGTTGCAGGTAAAAGACAAGCAATTGTTCCTGATTTAGCCATTGCAGCAATACCTTCATCAGAAGCTTTTAATAAATGCTCGGCTGAAATAGCACCAACTTTTGCAGCTAATTCCGCTCCGCCATATGGTTCAATTTCATCAGCATGAATTTTTGGAATTAGATCATATTTTTTCCCTGCTTCTAAAATTCGCTCTGATTGTTCTGGCGTAAATACACCCTTTTCGCAGAAAACGTCATTAAATTCAGCTAGTTTTTCTTCTGCGATGATTGGTAGCATGTCGTTAATTAAGTGATCAACAAATCCGTCTTCTCGTCCTTTAAACTCTTTCGGTACTGCATGAGCACCCATAAAAGTAGGAACTAATTCAACTGCATGCATATATTTTAATTTTTTCATAACTCTTAACTGCTTTAGCTCGGTTTCTAAATCCATTCCATAACCGCTCTTACTTTCTACAGTTGTCACGCCATGTGCAATGAATGAATCTAGACGACGCATCGTTTGTGCCATCAATTCTTCTTCATTCGCTTCACGAGTCATGCGGGCAGTCGCATGAATTCCGCCACCCGCATTCATAATATCCATATATGTTGCACCTTGAAGACGCATTTCAAATTCACGTTCTCGGCTTCCACCATATACAACATGTGTATGAGGATCCACTAGACCAGGAGTAACAAGTTGGTTTGATGCATCAACTACTTCTGCTTCATGAATTTTTTCTGCATAGCGATCTTGAATCTCTTTTGTTGTACCAACAGCTTGGATTACTCCATCTTCAATCCATAAGCTTCCGTCTTCAATTAAACCAAGCTCTGACATTGCTTCCTTTGAGCGAGGTCCTTTCACTTCAGAAGCAAGCGTTGCTAATTGAGCTGCATTTTTAATCCAAATTGGTTTTGTCATTACTTATCAGTCCCTTTATCAAGCATTGGAATATTTACTCCTCTTTCACGAGCAGTTTGTTTGGCTAGCTCATAGCCTGCATCAGCGTGACGAACTACACCCATTCCAGGGTCTGTTGTTAATACGCGCTCAATACGTGCCGCTGCTTCTTTTGTACCATCTGCTACAATTACAACACCAGCGTGTAAAGAGTAACCCATTCCTACTCCACCACCATGGTGAACTGATACCCAAGTAGCTCCACCAACTGCATTAATCATTGCATTTAGGATCGGCCAGTCTGCTACTGCATCTGATCCATCCATCATGCTTTCAGTTTCACGGTTTGGAGATGCTACAGAACCTGAGTCTAAGTGGTCACGTCCAATTACGATTGGTGCTTTTAATTCACCACTTGCAACCATGTCATTTAAGATTTTACCGAAACGAGCGCGCTCTCCATAACCTAACCAGCAAATACGAGAAGGTAAACCTTGGAATTGAACTTTTTCTTGAGCCATACGAATCCAATTACATAAATGCTCATTATCAGCAAATTCACGTAAAATAGCTTGGTCAGTTTTGTAAATATCTTCAGGATCACCTGATAATGCTACCCAACGGAAAGGTCCTTTACCTTCACAGAATTGTGGTCGGATATAAGCTGGAACGAATCCTGGGAAATCAAATGCATTTTCTACTCCTTCATCCTTCGCAACTTGACGGATGTTATTACCGTAATCAAATGTCACAGATCCTTTTTCCATCATTTCAAGCATTGCTTTTACATGAGTTGCCATTGAAGCTTTTGAACGAGCAACATAAAGTTCTGGGTTTGAAGCTCTTAATTCTGCCGCTTCTTCTAAAGACATTCCTGATGGTGTATAACCGTTTAATGGATCATGCGCTGACGTTTGGTCAGTTAATACTTCTGGAATAAAGTTTCTAGCAATCATTTCTGGTAAAATTTCAGCTGCATTTCCTACAAGACCGATTGATAATGCTTTTCCTTCTTTTTTCGCTTCCTCAGCTAGACGAATTGCCTCATCTAATGAATCTGTTTTTACATCTGTATATCTAGTTTCAATACGACGATCGATTCTAGTTTCATCTACATCAATCCCGATACAAACTCCGCCATTCATTGTAACAGCAAGTGGTTGAGCTCCACCCATTCCACCAAGACCAGCAGTAACAGTAATTGTACCTGCAAGTGTGCCATTGAAATGTTGTTTTGCTAATTCAGCAAATGTTTCGTAAGTTCCTTGAACAATACCTTGAGAACCGATATAAATCCAGCTACCTGCTGTCATTTGACCGTACATCATTAAACCTTTTTTATCTAATTCGTGGAAAGTATCCCAATTAGCAAAAGCAGGTACTAGATTTGAGTTAGCAATTAAAACACGTGGCGCATCAGTATGAGATTTAAAAATCGCTACTGGTTTACCAGATTGAACTAATAATGTTTCATCATTTTCTAAATTCTTTAATGAATCAACAATCGCATCGAAGCACTCCCAATTACGAGCTGCTTTACCAATTCCACCATATACAACAAGATCCTCTGGACGCTCTGCTACATCTTGATCTAAATTATTCATTAACATACGAAGAACTGCTTCTTGTTGCCAACCTTTTGTATTTAATTCCGTACCTCTATATCTAACTACTTTATCGACTGTAACCGTATTCATAATTTAATACCCCCTTGATGTGATATTTTCAGTCTAACACGAATTTTCCGATATTTTATTATAAAATAATGATTATTTTATATTTTATTTCACATTACTTAACTTTAAATTGTATTTTTATAAACTATCTCATTTTTTACTAATTAATTAGTCTATTTTAAATGAAAACTATGTAAAAGAAATTGAACACATTTGACAATTAGCATATTCTAACTCTGACAATTGGATAGGAATGTATTAACGAACGACACTAGTTAATATGAGAGAAAAGACGGGGAAAATCTAAAATTTAAGCCTGTATCATCGATTAATAATTCGACGATACAGGCTATTTTTAAGCATTTTTAAATAATTTACGAATCATTCTTATTTGACCACGGTGATTGATTTCGTCCTCAAAAACATGGAACCATTTAAAGTAATTTGTAGCTTTTTCTCTTCCAAACTCTGTCTTCTCATATAACCACTCATCTGAAAATGTATTAAATTTTGCATAAGTTCCTTCTCGAACCGTGTTTAATAGATTAATATAATAGTCTGCATTATTACCTTTAATTGTCTCTCTAGCATGTTCATCTAAATCTAAACCAGGTAACCATTTCTCTTCTTCTTCCGAATTTAAATCTCGATTTTCAAATGTATTAAGTTGATACCAGTACTCCACTCCTGCCATATGCGTTAGTAACATTCCAATTGTATTACCTGTTGGAGTGTGCAAATAATCTAACTCCTCCACTGTAATATCTTTAATAGCTTCCAAAGTTGTATATCTTACATAATTCATCATAGAAGTTAATGTATTAAAATCTCCTTTAACCCCATCTTGTTCTCCAACTAATAGTAATTTGTTCCATTCGTACATTGCTGCAACCCCTTTCATTTTTTTCTACACAAAAGTTAATTTTATAATAATTAATCAATAGAAAAAAGTTAATTATGATGCATCAGCATGAAGACGATGCTTTTTACAGCAATTACACTGAAATAAATAGCCTTGTAAATTCCCTTCATTTTTTAAAGCATCTTTAAATTCTTGAATTGATAAGCCATACTCTTCACTTAACCTCTTTAGATCAGTCTCTAGTTCTTTTTCTAAATGTTTAACTTCTTCCCATCCAACATAATCAATAATCGAACAGAAATCTCCACAATGACTAAGCCAGTATTCTTGTTGCCACCCTGTATAACCAGGAGTTCGATAAATCAATTCATCTACATATTCTTCACGATCAACTTCATCACAAGAATCGAAATCTTGAAACTCGCCATCATATTTTTTAGCTGCTGAACCATCCGCTATACACCATGGACAAATTCCTTCAACATCTTCTTCTGAGTAAAATGGACCTCCATAAACAAAATTCCGATTCTCCTCGCAAACAGGACAAACTGTCTCTTCTTCAACTATGACACTTAATTTTATTGGATTTGGATTGTATTTAAAAATTGGTAGTTTCACTTTTTTTACCGCCTATTCTAGTTAGATTAACGTTTATAATTTTATCACGGTTTCTTGAATACCAATAAAAAAAGACTACTTTTGTAGCCTTTCATTAAATCAATCTCCGGATAATAATCTTATTCCTTAGCTATATCTACAATATTCCCACACCAAAATTAACCTAAGAGATTAAAGGTAATAAAATAAAAAATGCTCCTAATAAAATAAATACAGATTTTAAAACATACCATGGCATGAATAAAAAAAGTTCTACTGTAAAATAAATACTCCCTCTGTTTCTAGCTATTGCATGGCGCTCTTTTGTATGAAGAATAGCACACACAAATATTACAATTCCAATAACTTGGACAAGCCAAGCTCCAGATATCAAATAGCTAACAAATTTAATTCACCTCAAGTAACAACTTTACGTCTATCAAAAGAAAATGAGCTTTTACTTCTAAATGAAACCACTTCCTACAATCCTGATCGATAAACTAAGGGAGTACACCCCTCAAGTTGTTTGAACTTTGCATTAAAATATGATTGGTGAGAATAGCCAATTAACCTTGAAATTTCATCTAGTGGTAAGTCCGTTTCATCTAATAATCGTTTTGCTTCTCTAATTCGCACTTCATGGAGTGTCTCTCTAAACGAATGATTTGATTCGGCAGCAAAGCGACGGCTAAGTGTGCTTTTATTAATCCGGAGTGCATCAGCGCAATCTGTTAAGCTCCATCCGGCATCCCAATAATTCGATTCAATTAACTCCCTTGTTTTCTCAACTAATGTACGATGGCCTTCTTGGGAAGAATCATGCCCTTGTAGTAATAGACTTGTTGTAAAATCAAGCAATTCTTGCACAATTTGATAGATGATTGGTCCATGTACAATTTTTTGGAAAATGTCATAATAAGTACCTTCCCATGATGCATTTTGAAGATTATTTGATTTCATATATCTTCTTATTTGCGCAAGTACACTTGTTAATCGAATTCGAACAATTTCTGGATCTGGGTAAGGCTGCTGAAAGGTTAAAAATTCTCGTTCCATCCAGTCTCGAATTGCTTTTGCATCTCTTTTTTCTAGCATTTCAATCCAGTGGCGTTGCTCTAGAGGTGTAAGAAATGGATCCTTTTCTTGAAATTCCATTGGTTCGTTTTCAGCCAAAATAATATCATAGCCTTCAAAGAAGATTCTTCGTGTTAACTGAAGTGTTTGCTCGAATATATCTTTTAATGTTTCTTCCTGAGCACCAACTTTCATTACGATTGCAAGAGGCTCATCCATCATTTCTTTCCAACGAGCAAGAAATCCATTATATTCGTCCTGTAATAATACTTCATCAACTTCATGTACACTTAAAATAAAGTCAGATCCTACGAATAAACGATTTTTCCCGGTAAAGGGATTTCGTTCTAATGCTTTATAGACAAGAGGAAGTGTTCCTGAGTTCGGTGTCAAAAATGCAACCATTGTAATTGGACCATCATACATTCGTTCATTCAAAAAAAGGTCGGGATAATCTATATTAAAAGAGCTTATTTCTTCATTTTTGTTTCTAGTAAAGTAACGTTCTTTGTTACGAATTTGATAGCGTAATTGTTGAATATGCTTAATTAAATCAGTAGGAGAAAACGGGCGAAACAATACATCCTCCGCTCGATATTGTAATGCAAGATAGGCAGTTTGAAAAATTCGCTCGGATGAAATACCTAACCAACGAATTGAAAATTTTTGAATTAAATCACCAAATCTTTCACTCTCATTTTTCCAGTGATCCATATCAAATATGACAAGGTCAGGCTGTTGCTTTTGAATAGCCTTTTCAAATTCTCCCATTGTTTTCCAAGAAACAAGGTTAATACCAGTAAAGTGCGACTCCACGACCCACCTAATCCCTGAAGCTTCTAACTCATCTTTTGCAACTAAATGAATTTCCATCGTGTTGTTTCACCTTCACTTCTAGCTTTTTTATATCATAATAGCAAATTTATTTTGTTTTTGTAGATTAAAAAGGTTTAATTAATCGTTTTTAATGAAATAGTATTTGATGTAATTTATAATTTTCAAATTTTCATTTTAAAAAAGAGTGCCTCAAAAGGTGTAAACTTTTGAGGCACTCAATGAATTATTATTTCTGATTATACGGTGTGACAGGAGGCATAATATGCACCTTTTTATTTGGATAGATTCTTGCAATCACTGTTGATTGTGATAAACGTTTTATATCTTTGCCAGGTAGCTCCATTGATACACCATTCAATGCAGTCTTATAAACATGCCTAATCGTATAAGGCACATTTTGGTCTTCTAGAAGAGTTTTTAATTCTTCTTGAAATTTTGCATGACTTTCTTCTACTTGCTTAGTCGCTTCTTCCAAAGTAAGTTGTTTTCCCTCTGCCTCTGCTTCCTTAACGGCTACCACAGCAGGCTTCGTTTTAAATTCAATAATAATAGAGGTCATTTGGTTAGTTGAAAAATCAATTGATGGATCTACAAAAAAAGAAGGGTTCATCGTAACATTCGCCACCTTTGTCTCATCTGAAATTTTAGTTGTATTAAGTGTATTTCCATTACATCCACTCGTTATAAAAAGCATTAAAATAAATAAAATACTTCCTCTATAAAAATTCTTCATATTTACTACATCCCCTTCAAAAACTGTTTAATAAAAAAAGACAATCTATCAGGATTTTATCCTTAAGAGTGCCCTTTCAAACATGATTTTGAGCAGAAAAACTAAGTTTAGAATTAATAAACATTTGTTACATCCTATAGTTGTCATTCAAAAATTCAATATGATAATTAATCGTCCTTAAATATTGTTTTGTTGTATCTTTGGAAAGACTTTTAATCCTCTTTAACATATGAACACTTAATACTTTTTCATTGTTATAAATTCTATATTTTTTTAAAGTTGAAAGTCTATGATTATATTGACTCGCTTTGACTTCATTAAGTTTTTTTACATTTATTAGATAATCTGTAAAGTTCATAATTGCCCCTCCTACTTGTATAGAACAACGATTTTTCGTAAAAAGAACTAGTCCTATTATTAAAACCTACTTAGGACTAGTTCTTTGTATCATTCTATTTAGCATGTCTACTAATTATACCTCTAAAGTTTTATTTGTTTGATCCTTCAAGATTCATTGGTACTATGAGAAAAAAAGTAGTGTACAATGCACTCGCCTAATTTGTCATCATACTTTTTTTAAACTTAATAATCTATACTTAGTAATTCTTTTTTTTTAGAAAAACTAGTTAAAATTTAGCTGATTGTGTTCGCTACTTTTTATCTGTTCCTTATCATTTACACTTGAGTCATACTAGATAAATTTCTGTACTTTTTATAAAAATACAATTAGATTTTATCTTTTTTCAGGACAAAACAAAAAGACCTTATCAAATTGGAAAGGTCTTTGGATAATACTTTAATTTAATTGATTCATCGTCACAGAAAAGATATAGCTTTGATACTTATCGCAGCCTTCATATCTAAATCTCTTTCCGTCTTTTTTAAACGCTCTACCATCTTCTTGAAAACCTAAATCGTGTAAAACGTCTTTAATTGAACCATTTTCGTAATCTTTTCCAACCTGGAATTCGATACTCAAGTAACTCACCCTTTTACTATTTTTTATTATTTATTTTGGTAATTTTAGGGTGATTTTATACTTAACTGTGACTGTTTAGCAATCGTATAATCTAAGCTTAGTGAACAACTTTTATCTGATTAACGAGGTACACATTTGTAAAGAAACAGACTACATACGCCCTTAACTAAGTAAAAAAGTTACTCAACATCAAATCAGAATAGTATTCACCTAAAATGTGCAAATTAAGACTGGTAACAAATGTAACTTTGAATGGGGTGAGGGACATTGAAGGACACTACAGAACGCCGCTCTAGTTTTATTGACCAAGAGGGAAATTTAAATTCAAATATTGAACTTCTTCGGACATTGTTTCCTACCTCAGATTTAGAAGTTAAAAATGTAATGTTAAGGGAGAAAAAGGGTGTAATTATTTATTTAAATAGCTTAGTAAATGAAGAAAAAATAGACCAGTTTGCAACTAATATTCTTGAATATAAAGAAGATATATTTCAATTTTTTTATAGTCATACAACACCTACAAAAAAAATAGAAGACATAGAGCATTCATTACTTGCGGGAAAAAGTGTTATTTTAATTGACGGTGAAGTGAAAGCATTTCTCTATTCTGTTGATGATTTTCCTATACGTCCCTTTTCTCCACCAAGTATCGATAATTCGATTAAAGGTTCAAAAATTTCATTTGTAGAGATGACTCAACATAATTTAGGATTGCTACGACGTTATATTCAAAGTCGCGATTTATTATTCAAAGAAACAAAAATTGGCATAGAAAATAAATCTAGAGTTACACTCGCTTATTTAAATAGTGTAGCCAAGCCAGATCTAGTTACTGAGATTGAATCAAAACTTTCTACAATTAAATTTGATTCGATTCTAAACGCAAGCCAATTGGCTCAAATGATGGAAAACTATCCGTTATCATTTTTGCCTCAGCTTGTCACGACAGAAAGACCTGATATTGCAGCAGAAGCAATCCAAAAAGGAAAAGTTGTGATCGTATTAGATCGATCATCCGAAGTAATTATATTGCCTGGGTCATTTATTTCGTTCTTCAAAAGTATTGATGACTCATCAACTAGGCCAGTAATAACATTTTTTATTTTTTTCTTACGAATAATCGCACTTTTCATAACACTTTATTTACCTGGAATCTATATTTCAATCGTGTCATTTAATTATGATGTAGTTCCATTAAAATTAATTATATCGATTGGCGAATCTCGTGCAAATGTTCCTTTTGATCCGCTTGTAGAAGCTATTATTATGGAAATAACGCTTGAATTGTTAAGAGAAGCAGCTATTCGTCTTCCTACTCCAATTAGTACGACAGTAGGGGTAGTTGGTGGAATTGTCATTGGTCAAGCCGCCGTACAAGCTGGAATTGTGAGTAATATCATGGTAATTGTCGTTGCATTAACTGCTATATCATCTTTTATTATTCCGAATTATGATATGGCTTCAAGCTTACGCATTTTACGATTCCCTATTATGATTATGGCTTCAATATTTGGGATTATTGGTATTATTGCAAGTACGATGATCATTATTGCCCACGGATTAAAATTATCCAGCTATAATGAATCCTTTAGTCAACCATTTTCTCCTATGAACTTTAAACAGTTAAAGAAGAAATATCAAAACAGTGCACTATCAATTCTTTTCAATCAACACATAACGAATCAAAAAAAGAGGAAATAATATGAGACAAAACGCACCTAAAGTTACGTTTGTTCAATTTGTTTTATTAATATTTGGTGTACAAGTTGGAATTGGGGTGATTTCTTTACCCCGGGTATTAGAAGAAAAGGCTGGAACAAGTGGATGGATTTCTTTATTAATAGGAGGTTTACTCTCTTTAATCATTAGTGTCGCGATTGTAAAACTACGGGAAAAAGACCCTAACTGCTCATTTAATACCTACCTTACTCATAGTTTTGGGAAAGTGATTGGTACGATATTTTCCATTTTCTTTACCCTTTTCTTTCTTGGAACGGGGTTTGTCGTTTTTTTGCGAACTATCTTATTTATCCAATCATATATTTTACAAGAGTCTTCATTAATGATACTTATCGTATTGTTTTTAATTCCAACCTATCAATTCGTAACAGGTGGTATTCAAATTATTGGAAAATATGTTGAAATTATTTTTCCGATCGTTATCTTTTTTTTAATTATGCTCCTCTTCACTTTAAAGCAAAGCAATATACATTTTATCTTGCCAATAATTAAGGATGGATGGAGCCCAATTTTTAAAGCTGTCCCTACAACAGTTACAGCCTTTTTAGGAATAGAAATTATTTTCATTCTCTATCCTTATTTAGAAGAAAAAGAAAAAGCACTTAAAGGTGTTATGATTGCAAATGGTATGATAACCTTTCTTTACTTATATGTTACGATTATTTGTTTTGTCGTATACAGTCCGGATGAGATTGGGATGATTTTTGAACCAGTTTTAGATATTTTAAGTGTCATTGAATTTCAATACGTTGAAAGATTAGACTTTATTCTCTTTTCACTTTTTCTAATGGTTATTTCGAAAACTTGGATTATGTATATTTGGATTGGTGTAACTAATCTAGCGGAAATGTTTCAGCAAAAACGGATTGATTATCTATTCATCGGTCTATCAAGTGTATTTTTATTTTTAACAAGTTTCTTCATTCCAACATTTAAACAAAATAACCTCTACATGCAGTTATTATCTACGTATGGTTCGATCGGAATGTTAATTATTTTAATCTTAATTTGGGTTCGTTCATTAGGGAATAAGGTGATTGGATGAAATGTCTAAAAATCGCAACGATTAGCTTGATATTGTTCGTGCTTTTAACAGGGTGCAAAAAAACAGTAAATATTGAAGATATCACAATGGGACTAATATTAGGAATCGACGCCGATGAACAAAACGACCAACTAAAAATATTTATGTCCAGCCCCGTTTTTAGTGAAGAAGCCGAAGAAAAGAATGAACAGATCATGGTAGATGCTTCATCCGTACGTGAAGCTCGTAATTTATTTGACGCAAGGGTAACTGGTGTTTCTTCAGCTGGGAAGCTCCAAGCTTTTTTGGTCAGCACTAAATTGATCGAAAATAAAACTTGGACGTCTGTTTTAGATGTATTCTATCGTGATCCAAAATTAAGACAAAATGCCGATCTTGTCTATTTTGATGGATCTGTTTCGGAACTTGTAGATTTAAACCCAAAAGATAAGCCTAGACTATCAATTTTTATTCCTCAGTTAATCGAAACTGCTGATTTTCGAAATATTACAATTCGAACAACGATTCGAATGTTTCATCTGATGGAGTTCGAAAAAGGAATAACACCCTATTTTCCAAAAATGTCCATTAAAGACGGGGAGCTTGAAGTTAGTGGTGTAGCTTTATTAGATCGAAATTTTTTAATAAAAAGAACTCTTTCCATAAAAGAAACGCAGTTATTACGTATGCTTCAGGGTAATAAAACTGGTCAGTTGGCCCCGATGACTACTATAGCTAGTGGAAAGAAAGGAAAGGAAAATAAACCGCTAATTGACTTTAGACAAGGAAGCTATAATGTAAAGGCTATTAAAAGAAAAGTAGATTGCACATTCGATCATAACCATTTTAATTTTAAAATATCATTAACAATCCCCATCATGATTTCACAATCTCCTTATCCGTTGAGCGACAAAACCGCGGGTAAATTAAGTAAGGAAATTAGATCTTCATTGGAAAAGGATTTAAATAAACTTGTCAATAATTTACAGGATGATGAAGTAGATCCAATTGGCCTTGGAATCTTAGCAAGCTCTTACGAACATAAACAGTGGAAAAAAGTAAAACAAAAATGGCCAGAGGCCTTAAAAGACTCAAAGGTTCAAGTGAAAACAAAGATAATAATTGTTGATAAAGGAATTTCTATGTAGTAAAGATTGTGTAAAAAAGATAAATGAATATTAAACTAGGAAAGCAGGAATTCTTTACATTTTCTGCTTTTTTTGTATTTCCGACTTTACCCTCTTTCTAAAACACAAAATAATCATTTACTAATATAATAATTTTAATACTTTTTTTCTCTTTAAGCTCCGTTTCCTTAAGTTAATTTTAACCAAAAACATACATATTCTTAATAAAATTCGATTTTTTATTTACCATTTTTTAACTAAAATCGATACTTTTTGACTATTTTAAAGATTCAGAATTTATTTTTCGTCGATATTTCCGCTTATTTTTGCCTAACAAAATGCAAGAATTGACGGTTTTTGTCGTTTGATAAACCAGTTTTTGAGATGATACGATGAATTCCTCAATACCACATTGTTAACCAAGGGGAGGAATTTTTAATGAACAAAAAAGTTTTAGCGGTTGGATTATCTGTAGGTTTGGCGGCAAGTAGTTTATCAGTAACTAATACATATGCTGCACCAAAAAATGTATTATCAAATTACAAGTACAACAAATCAGTGGGATCTCCTGAATTCGTTTCGGGCCAGCTGACAAAACCATCAGCTAAAAATGCTGAAGGCGTTGTAAAAGCTTATGTAAATGCTAACAAAGATAAGTTCAAATTAGGATCAAAGTCTGCAGATGATTCATTCATTGTTCAGTCTAGTAAAAAAGATACTTACGGTACTGCTCTTCACCTACAACAAGTTTATAACGGTGTTCCTGTATGGGGATCAACTCAAACTGCAGTAGTTGGAGATAATGGAGTTCTAAATGTTTTCTCTGGTACAGTTATTCCGAACTTAGATACTAAAAAAGGGTTAAAATCTACTAAAAAAGTTAACGCTAATAAATCTATCAAAATCGCAGAAGCAGACCTTGGATATACTCCTGACTATGAAAAAGATCCTACAGCTCAATTAGTAGTTTATACAAATGGTAATGATGCAACGTATGCTTATCTAGTAAACTTAAACTTCCTTTCTCCAAAACCTGGAAACTTTAATTATTTCATTGAAGCTTCAACTGGTAAAATTTTAAATAGCTACAATAGTATTGATACAATGGATAGCATTCATGCTGCTAGTAAAACTGTTGGAGCATCAGTTGCTAAACCAACAGTTACTGGTACAAATGTAACTGCAACAGGAAAAGGTGTACTTGGTGATACAAAAACAATAAATATGACTCAATCTGGTTCAACTTATTATTTACAAGACAATACCAGAGGAAATGGTATTTTCACATATAATGCAAATTCACGTACTACTTTACCTGGTACGCTATGGACAAGTACTGACACATTATTAAATAGCACAACTGAAGCAGCAGCAGTAGATGCTCATTATTATGCTGGAAAAACATTCGACTATTATAAAACTGTTTTTGGTCGTAATTCATATGATGGTAATGGTGCTGCTTTAAAATCATCTGTCCATTATAGCCGTAGTTATAACAATGCATTTTGGAACGGATCTCAAATGGTTTATGGTGATGGTGATGGAACAACATTCACTTACCTATCAGGTGGACTTGACGTAGTAGCGCATGAGTTAACTCACGCTGTTACAGAAAGAAGTTCAAACTTAATCTATCAAAATGAATCTGGTGCATTAAACGAAGCTATTTCGGATATTTTTGGAACTGTAATTGAGTTCTATAATAATAACAATCCAGATTACGAGATTGGTGAGGATATCTACACACCAGGTATTGCTGGTGACTCACTTCGTTCTATGAGTGATCCAACTAAATACGGTGATCCAGATCACTACTCAAAACGTTACACTGGTACTTCTGATAATGGTGGCGTTCATACAAATAGCAGTATCATCAATAAAGCTGCTTACTTAATTGCAGTTGGTGGAACTCATTATGGTGTATCTGTTACAGGCATCGGTAATGATAAATTAGCAAAAATTTTCTATCGCGCAAATACTGTTTACTTAACTTCTTCAGCAACATTTAGTCAAGCTCGTGCAGCACTTGTACAATCTGCTGCTGACTTATATGGTGCAAGCTCTGCTGAAGTAACAACTGTTAATAATGCATTTGATGCAGTTGGTGTAAAATAAATTTTAATTAATAAAGTAAAAGAAGTCTCATAAGTGAAAGTACTTATGAGACTCTTTTTTTATGAACGGAAGTAGCAAATGAATAAATCCCATCACCTTTTTATTGAGAAACTTTCGTACCATTCAAGAAGTTGAGTAGTTCATTAAATGTATTTTGAGCAGCCTTCGTATTCATCTGGAACTGATATTCATGACCTAATTTTCCTTCTGATTTACTATAAAAGACTTGTTTAACACCAGTTCTTTTTTCTAGTAATGTTGCAAATTTTTTACCTTGTGATTCAAAGGAACCTGTATTTCCGTCAGTTATAAATGTTGAAACAAATTTTTCTGGTACATTTCTTAAAAGGGATGATTCCTTTGTCATCTTTTCATCTTCCCATTTGTATTTTCCAAAATAAGCCCAGCCAACTCGCTTAAATACAAATTTCATCAATCTTGATGAAGCTTGCGTCTGAACTTCTTTCATATCATAAGGACCACAAAGAAGTATTGCCCCTCGTATTGTATTTGGATCGACGCTTTGACCTATTTTAGCTGTATTGGAGTAGTTTTTATTCATTTGAATGCTTACAAATTGTGCTGTAAGCTGAGCTCCAGCTGAATCTCCAGCTATATAAATATTGTTTAAATCCAGTCCATATTTGCCAGCGTTTTTTTTAATAAATCGGTACGCTTGATCAATTTGTTGTAAAGGTATTGGATAAGCAACACTTGGAGCTAAGGGGTAATTTATATTTACTACATTATACCCATGACTCGCTATATATGTAGCATATTTCCGTACATCATTTTTATCTCCCGCTACAAAAGCACCACCATGAATCCAAAAAATGGTTGGAACGTATTTTAGGTCACCTTTATACTTAATCAAATCAAATGTACTGCTTTTATATTTTGATGAGTATTCTATATCAGTATCCATTGTTGTTTTTTGTTTAGCTATACCATAATCAGCTGCCTCTACTTCAATTCCACCGGCAAAAGACTTTTTCAAAAACCACGTTACAGGTCTTGGGGATAGAAATATCGATCCAACACCAATTATGATCATTATAAGTAAACAAATTCCAATGATTTTAAAAGTACGCTTCATATTTCTCCTCCTGATAAAAGAGTTAACTGAAGCTTATTATTCGATTTTCCAAAATTTTCATACATGTAGACAGTATTTAAGCCAGTATTATCAATATTCAAGCCTAGCTCACAAAGTGTTCGCGCTTTTCAACTTTTATCTAATTTCTTTCAAGTATTAGATTAATAACATTTTCTTAAGTGCATTGTAAATCCCATGTTCATTGCAACTATCTGTAATTAAATTAGCTTTCTCTTTTACCGCAGTTTCAGCATTTCCCATTGCAACGCCAATTCCCGAATGTTCCATTAATTCTATGTCATTCATTCCATCTCCGAAAAAGACGATATCATCTTGCTTAAATCCATTTTCTTTAGCGATTTTCAAAATTGTTTTTGCTTTCGAACCTTCTCTAGGAATGACATCTGAGCCAAATTGGTGCCAACTCACATATCGGAATTCGTTGATATCATATTTGTGAAGATCTTCAGTCTTGCAAAACAGCATAGCTTGAATAATAGAATTTTCTTTCCAATAAATCTCATTAAAGTCAGGGATAATCAAACCTAGACTTTCATAGGCCTTAGTTAATGACTCTCCAGGTTCTTCAAAATGTCTTTTTACTCCGTTCAATGTTTGGAACACAATCTGATCATTATTTTCCATCGCAATTTCAATTAGTTTCATAATAGATTCTTTCGAAAATATTTCCTCATGAGCTATTTCATGACGGACAAACCCTACTGATCCATTGCATAAAACATAAGTATCAATCTCGAGTTCGTCGAGGATGGATATTGCAGAAGTGTAGTCTCTTCCTGTCGCGATTACGATTTCATGGCCATTTTCTTTTAGAGAAACCAAAGCTTGTTTCGTACTGTCTAGAAACTTCATTTCAGTCGTTAGTAATGTTCCATCAATATCAAAAACAATAAATTTTTTACTCATTTTCTTTCCCCACATTTTTCTCTATTTTTTTATCTTTAATTATGCTTTAAACAGAATCTCTTTCTACAATTCGATATGGTATTTTTACTTTTTCTCTAGATTTCGCTATTACAAGGCTACAAGCTTGTTCACCGACCTTCGTTAATTGGTGATCCACTGTAGAAATTCCCATACCGATACCAATTGGTTGATTTTCTTGACCAATGATTGCTAAATCAGTAGGGATTTTCAATTGTTGCGAGTTTGCGTATAAATACATTCCACCAGCCACTTCATCCCCATTTGCATAGATAGCGGTTGGCTTTTTTCGTAAATGCAGGAATTTCTTTGCTGCTTCATATCCGTCTTCTAAGCAATGACATTCTGATAGATGGTATTCAGGTTGAAGTTCACCAAAAATCTCATTATAAGCAGCCATCATTTGCTTTGTGCTATTACTTTCTAGTCTAGCTGTTGTGAATGCTACCATATCATGACCTTTGTTTTTTAATAATTGAAAGGCATCTAGATATGATGAATAGCGGTCCATATAGGAACAGCCAATTTCCTTGTGTTGCGTATATTCACAAGCTACGATTGAACCATATTCGCTAAACGGAATGATTGTTTCCCAATCATTTGCTCGTGAAGTGATAATGATGCCATCATAAAGCTTGCTTTTTAATTTTTGTAAATACTCTACTTCTTTTTCTTTACGATAATTTGAGGGAAGTACCGTTATCAAAAAATCTTTCTCTAATGCCTTGTTCAGTATACCGTTTAATATTTGATCAAATGCTGGATTGTTGTTATATGGGAGAATAACCCCTATTGCTCTTGTTTCTCCCCGTATTAAATCAATTGCATTTTTATTTGGTGTATAGTTCATTTCTTCAATGACTTTAAGAACAGCCTCTCGTTTATCACTAGCTACATATTTATAATTATTAAGTACTCTAGAAACAGTAGAGACGGATACACCTGCTAATCTTGCAATATCGTTAATATTTGCCATCACACACCTCCAACATATATGAATTATCAAGGAATTTTATGCATTAACATTCATTCTCGGAAAAAGCGTTTATAAAGTAAAGTAGGTTTCCACTGTATGCCCATCTTACCGTAATCCTGTGTTCTCCTACAATGAATGTAGAATGTTCAAACTCTTTTTTTTCTCCTTCAAACCAGAAGGATTTTTCCATATTTAATAGTTTATTGTTTACAATATATAATCTTTTATTGGTTAAAAACAAATCTCCAAAGTAAATATCCTGTGTTCCATCAAAGATTTCCAATAACCCTGTAACGGTAGACAATAGATGTTCATCGTGTTTAATGTTAACTTTACTGTTCATCTTTTTCTCCCTTATTGAAATTTGGCTTATTTTCAATCTAATTTATGAAATGGATTTCAAGTCAAGAGAAAAAATCAAACTAAATTTCTAGTCAGTTATAAAGAAGCAGATTAAAGTTTTCATCACTCGATTTGTTAAACTACTAGCCATATATAGAGCAATGACAATTAAAAAAAGTTGGAATCATCTTTTTTATTGATTCCAACTTTTTTGTATACTGACTATTTTTGGCTGCGTTGCATTGCCTGCTTCTCCAAATACTTGTACATCTTTTTCATATTTTCTGGTGCATCCAATGGGTCTTTTACAATCATTTCAATAATACTGACTCTCTCGGAACATTCAATTTCAGCTTGGTTTATTGCCTGTTCAAGCTCTCTATTGGTACTGACCATAGCAGTAAACGCATTACCCCCAAAGGCTTCAGCCAGCTTAGTGTAAGACCACCTAGGGATTTTGTTGTATGTTTGATTTTTAGTTTTGACATTTAAATATTTTTCGATCGTATAACCATCATTGTTTAAGATGAAAATTATCGGTTTACAGCCATAATAGAGCATGGAGCTGATTTCTTGTGCAGTTAGCTGCAGTGAGCCATCACCTGTAAACAGCAACACCCGACGTTCTGGGGCTGCAATACAGGCACCAAACGTCGAGGGGGTTGCATATCCGATGGAGCCCCAACCTCCTTGTCCAATATATGTAATATTACTAGGCAGTCTCACCTCCGCCATGCCATTGAAGAGTGTACCAATCTCAACGATCATAATGTCGTCCTTTTTCAGCATACGTTGAAAAAGTGGATAATAGCCAGCTGCCGTAAGTGGTTTATCGTTATTTAAATTGAATTGATCGTATGGAAATGACACTTTCTTGAGCATTCCTTGACCTTTATAACCCACATTTTGTACTGCTTGAATCATGTCATTAGCAAGAACGTTCGGATAGACAGCCTCAGCAATCTTCACTAGGTCCGATTGGATATTAATAGTCACCATTGAATTCAGTTTTGCGGTAAAATTCCCTGTGTTGGTGTCCGCGGGTACCAAACCAATCGCAATGATACAGTCTGAATTTTCTACCGTACTTTGAACTTCAGAACATCCAAACGAACCTAAATACATCCCAATATAATTTGGATGGGTTTCATCAAATGCCCCTTTACCGAACATCATGGACGCAACAGGTATATTCATCGCGTCAGCCAGCTGTTGAACTGCAGCCTGAAGGCCAAAACGCATGGTTTTTACATCTACTAGGATAACTGGCCGCTTTGCACATTCTAGTAGCTGACGGACATGATCTGTCGCAGCTTGAAGAGATTTTAAGTTTGACGTTTTTAGTTGTGGTGTTGGCTCTATCCGGTCCATTATCGGCTGATCCACTATATCATCAGCCACAACGAGGTAAACAGGTTGTTTCTTTTCTTTTGCAATACGAATAGCAGCAGGAATTTCAATCATGGCATTTTCAGGTGTGAGTACCGCACTATAAGCCGTTATCTGTTTATACATATTGTGAAATACATTAAAATTCCCATCCATTAGAGTGTGGTGCATCAGCTTGTGCTCTTTTTGATCTTTTTCTTTTGGCGAACCAACAATGTGGATTATGGGAACGTTTTCACTATAGGCTCCAGCTATCGGATTGCATGCATTCAACTCCCCAACACCAAACGTTGTAATAAGAGCAGAAATCCCTTTGATTCTTGCATAGCCATCTGAAGCGTAACCCGCGTTTAGTTCGTTCCGTCCTTCTCTAAACTGGATTCCGTTATATCGCTCCAACGTATCAAGTAGTGAAAAATTATAGTCCCCTGCGACGCCGAAAATTTCTGTAATCCCCTCTTGCTTCAAGCAATCAAATAAAAACTGCCCAACTGTTTTTCGTGCCATACCAGCATGTGTGTCGGGACTAACTGAATCCTCCATTTTATCCATTACACACCCACTCCTTTTCCAATAATAGCTTGTTCAGTTTTTTAGTACCCTTTTTATTCGTACCCTATCATAGAACAGGCTATACGGTTGTTTGGAATAAGGAATAATGTAAAAATCAATACAAAAAAATAAAAGGACAAATCCGAATTAACGAACTTGCCCATTTTTAAAATAGATGGTTACTGAATTGTGTTTTTCAACATATTATACATATTTGTAACATGTGCATCGACTTGATCTCGCGACATACCAAGTCGTTCAACTGAAGTTCCATATCCGATTTCTTTTTTCCCTTCTTTTAATCCCATGAAAATCCCATCTGCGAATTCATCTAAAGGTTCTCCATGAGTATGCAATCCTGCTCCACCTAAATCGGTATTGACTGCGGGAGGAGCAACTTCAATTACTTCCACAGATGATTCGGAAAGTTGGTGACGTAAACTCATTGTAAAAGAATGGATTGCAGCTTTTGTTGCTGAATAGATTGGCGCAATGACCAACGGAGTAAAAGCTAATCCCGATGAAACATTAATAATTGTTGAGGCTTCTTTTGTAGCAAAATATGGAGCAAATAGCATAGACAAATGGATTGGTGCTTCAATATTAGTTATGATTTCATTATTAAAATATTTCCAATCGTTCTTGGCATCTGATTTTAAGATATTAAAACGTTGTTGAATCCCTGCATTGTTTACTAGTACATTCACTTCTGGATAGTTCTTCGTTACCCACTCAAACAATGATACACGTTCTGATTCAGAGCTCAAGTCACCCACATGTGTAATAAGATCTGGAAATTTTTCTTTAGCATTTTCAAGTATATTTTCACGTCGTCCAGTCACTATAACTTTATTTCCATTTATTTTTTTACTTTATAATCAATTCGTTTGCGATCAAAGTTGTTCACTTAAGCATGGATTGGATACAATTATTCCAAATCTCTACTAATCGCTCTCCCTGCTTGTCTACCGGAAAATAAACAACCGCCTAAAAATGTTCCTTCCATCGCGCGATAACCGTGTACGCCGCCGCCGCCGAATCCAGCAACTTCACCTGCTGCAAATAGTCCTGGAATTGGATCACCCAAAGAATTTAATACATTACCATCTAAATTTGTTTGAAGTCCACCAAGTGTTTTACGACTTACAATATTTAAACGAACAGCAATTAATGGACCGTTTTTTGGGTCTAAAATTTTATGAGGAGTTGCAACACGAATTAATTTATCACCAATATAATTTCGCGCTCCCCTTAAGGCAGTGATTTGTAAGTCTTTCGTAAATTTATTATCCATTTCACGATCACGTGCAATCAGTTGGCGTTCGATTTCATCATAGTTTAGTAATTTTTCCCCGGTTATCTCATTCATGCCTTCAACAAGCTCTTCTAACGTGTCTGCAACGACAAAGTCCTCTCCTTTTTCCATAAAAGCTTTTACAGGTGCTGGTATTCCTGAAGTTGCCCTTTTCATCACTTGTTTTATACTTTTTCCAGTTAAATCAGGATTTTGTTCCGAACCTGAAAGTGCAAACTCTTTTTGAATAATCTTTTTCGTTAAAATAAACCAGGAGTAATCATAACCAGTTTGTTGAATGGATTGTAAAGTACCTAAAGTATCAAAACCAGGAAAATTTGGTGCAGGAAAGCGCTGTCCACGTGCATCTAACCAAATTGATGATGGTCCAGGAAGAATACGGATTCCATGATTGCTCCAAACTGGATTCCAATTTTTTATGCCTTCAGTATAGTGCCACATTCGATCACGATTAACAATTCGACCACCAGCATTTTCAGTAATAGCAAGCATTCGACCATCAACATGTGCTGGTACACCAGATATCATCCTTTTCGGCGGGGTACCTAATCGACTTGGCCAATTTTGGCGAATTAAATCAAAGTTCGCTCCAATACCGCCACTTGATACTAAAACGGCCTTTGCCCCATATTGAAAGTCACCAATTACTTCACGAGAGCTATCTTCTCCTCGCTCTGATTTACTTGGTTCTAATAAAGAACCACTTACTCCTACTACAGCTCCATCTTGTGTTAGTAGTTGATCTACACGATGTCGGGATCTGAATTCTACTAAACCTTTTTTCATATGCTCGCGAACTCTTCGTTCGAAAGGAGCAACAATTCCAGGACCTGTACCCCATACTATGTGAAATCGGGGCACTGAATTCCCATGTCCTTCTGCCAGATATCCCCCACGTTCAGCCCAACCGACGATTGGAAAAAATCTCACCCCCATGTCATAAAGCCATTGCCTCTTCTCACCTGATGCAAACTCGACATATGCCTCTGCCCATTTCTTTCCCCAATAATCCTCATCATCTTCTCGATCAAATCCTGCTGTTCCAAGCCAATCCTGCCAAGCTAATTCTCTCGAATCCTTAATTCCTAACCTACGTTGCTCAGGAGAATCTACTAAAAATAACCCACCAAATGACCACCAAGCTTGACCACCAATAGATGCTTTCGGTTCCTGGTCTAATAACAAAACACTTTTCCCAGCATCAGCCATCTCAGCAGTTGCAACTAATCCAGCCAATCCTGCTCCAACAACAATCACATCGAACTTCTCCATTCAACTTCTCCCTCCTTTAAGCCTTCTAATCTATCAAATTTTAAATTTATCTACAAAAAGACAGTTTTCTAAATTTTCAGTTATCAATTAAATAATACAGCAAATTGCAAGGGAATAAAAGGAAAGAAGGTCCAACAATCCTGAACCTTCCTCCATTTTTCAATGCTTTTGTTAACCAATCCTAATGTACATTTTTCTTTTTAAACCTTCCACCACGTACTTCTGCAATATCTGAAATTGCTAAAAAGGCACTTGAGTCAATGTCATCAACAATTGTTTTTAATTCCGCTTCTTCTAATCGAGTGATAACACAATAGATAACCTTTGTAGTTTCACCTGAGTATGCTCCAGTACCATTTATATATGTAACACCACGGCCCATTCTAAAAAGAATTGCTTCTCCAATATCATCACTTTTATCACTAATGATCCATGCTGACTTTGATTGTTCTAATCCTTCAACTACGATATCAATTGTTTTAAATGCGACTAAATATGCAATAATTGAGTACATTGCTCGATCCCAAGAAAAGATGAATCCAGCAGCCCCCAAAATAAATAAGTTGAAAACCATAATGATTTCACCAACGGAAAATGGAATCTTACTATTAATAATGATCGCTAGAATCTCAATCCCGTCTAGTGCGCCACCAAATCGAATGGCTAATCCTACTCCGACACCTACGACCATTCCTCCAAAAATTGTTGCAAGTAGAATATCTTCCGTAAAAGCAGAGATATGGTGAAACCTACTTGTTAAATAAGAAAGAACAGTGATACCAAGAATGGTGGAAATGGCAAATGTTTTCCCAATTTGTTTATAACCCAAATAAAAAAAAGGTAGGTTTAGTACAAATAGAAATACCCCAAGTGGAAGTCCTGTAAGATGGGAAAACATAATTGAAATACCTGTTATTCCACCATCAATAACATCATTTGGAACTAAAAAAATTTCAAGACCAGTCGCTACAAGTAAAGCACCTACTAGCATTGCGATTGCTCTTTGCACAATCTTCATTTTGTGAGATTTACCGTTTGTTGCATGTATTGCTCCTGCCATCTCGAATACCGTCCTAACTGTTTTGTAAAATTTTTCTACATTTAATATTTGCTCTTATGCTCAATTTATACTAATTAAGTTCATTCACTGGACATTCACAATTTGTTCAAATATAATTAGCTAGACAACTATTTTAATTAGCTAGCTAACTAATTTTCCAAGGAGACTTTTTTTATGCGCAAAAAGCAGCCTTTCTTTTTTTTATTAAATCAAACTACACGTCAGTTTTCGAAATCATTTAATGAGCATCTCGTTCCTACTGGATTATATTTGGCACAATGGTCCGTTATTCACTATATCCATTTACATGGACCATGTACTCAACGAACAATTTGTTCGAATTTGAACATTGAGCCACCTACACTGACACGTACACTACGTAGAATGGAAACTTTAGATTTAATTGTTCGCAAAGAAGGAACGGATAAAAGAGAAAAAATGATTCATCTAACTGATAAAGCTGTAAATCAATTTGATAGTTGGAAAGAACAAATCATCTCATTTGAGAATGATGTTATTAAAGATATACCCGATGAAGAGCTTGATATTGCACTTCAAGTTTTTCAAAAAATGATGAACAATATGAAAGCGTCGGAGGTTACTAAACAGGGGGAATAAGTTTGAAAAACGAGCGTTTATGGACAAAGGATTTTCTAAGTGTAAGCTTAAGTGGATTTTTTGTGTTTTTAGTATTTTATACGTTGATGGCGACATTGCCGATTTTTGTGATTGATAATTTAGGCCAAGAGGATAGTAAAGTTGGTCTAGTAGTAACATCTTTTCTAATCGCCTCAGTTGCAATTCGTCCTTTTGCAGGCATCTGGCTTGATACAATTGGTCGCAGAAAAATACTAATCATTTCATTAGTTTTCTTTACATTGACAACATTTTTTTATCCTTTTATAAATAATTTTGCATTATTACTATTATTGCGTTTTGCACAAGGGATTGCTTTTGGTCTTGGAACAACCGCAACTGGTACGATTGTTGCTGAAATAGTTCCCGTAACACGTAGGGGCGAAGGAATGAGTTATTATAGTTCATCCATGATCCTTGCAATGGTTTTTGGTCCTTATCTTGGTATTAATTTAATGAATCATTTCACCTTCCATATTTTGTTTTTTGTTTGTGGTTTCTTCGCAATTCTTTCACTTATTTTCGGTCTATTCATTGCGATTCCTAAACAAACATTAAAAGCAAAAACTCGAATTAAACCATCACAATTAATTGAGCGTTCAGCATTACCAATCTCAATTACTTCAGCAGTTATCTCTTTTGGTTATAGTGGTATCATTTCATTTATCACATTATACGCAAAGAATTTAGGTTTTGTAGATGTTGCTAGTTTCTTTTTTATTGTATATGCAGTTTTCATTTTAGGTTCAAGACCTTTCACTGGTAAACTATTTGATCGTAAAGGAGCAAACATAATTGTTTATCCTGGGATCATCTTATTTACGATTGGTCTAGTTGTCTTGAGTTTTTCAACTGTACCAACAATCTTTTTATTTTCGGCTGCATTAATCGGTCTAGGCTATGGTTCAATCGTACCTAGTTTCCAAACATTAGCGATTAACACTGCTGCCCCTGCTAAAAAGGGAATGGCGACAGCGACATTTTTTATGTTTTTTGACACCGGTATGGGTATTGGCTCTTACGTTCTTGGAATTATATCTGCGAAATCATCTTTCCATATTATGTACGTAATTACGGCAATTGCTGTATTATCAACGACTGTCATTTACTATTTATTGCATGATCGTAAACAAAGAAAAGCTATAGATTTCGAAAATGCAGCCGCATAAACTTAAAACCCACCAATATTTTTGGTGGGTTTTCTAAGTTTACATCGTTATACCTTTATCTATAACAATAATTTTAACATTTACTTTTATATTCGATTTTTGATATGTATCAAGCCAATGATTCTCATTTTTTTTCCAATCAGCGTACTGAAATGAGTGAGCAAGTATACCAAATCCAACTGGATCAACTTTATCTTTTTGAAAAGATTGGATTAGATTATTTAGTTCTTTTTGTAATTTTTTTTCTATCGCTTTTTTTAATATAACTTCTGATGAATTCGTTAATCCTATTGGAGATTCTGTAAACATAATCGGCATTGTCAAATTCACAATAAAGCTATAATGACCATTAGTATATTTTTTATCGATTTTTCGTTTTACATCTTTAATATAAAAACTAGTTTCTTCATCTGTAAAGACATCATCTACATCTTTTTTAAATTTTTTAAGATCCAATGCAATAACTAATTGTCCCTCTAAATGATCTTTTAAAATTTTTAACAGTTGTGTTTCATTCATTGATAAGGTTCGATTATACAAATTATTTTTGGTTAATAACGTTGTCCCATTGACTACTAAATGATCTTCTTGTATTGCTAGTTCAGGTGCAAAAGGTGTAATTCCCTTCTCATAATACATTTGATGAAACTGTCGTATAGACGTCCTGAAAGCAACATTTCGAAAATCGGCAGTTTGTATTAATTGAGGAATATAGATTGGTAACTCTGGTTTATCCTCTGGTTTTAAATTAAAAACATCGGCAAGTGGACCATCTACAAAAATAAGATCTGCATTTAATCGAAATTTTGGATCTCGAAAAAACATATCCATTATTGAAAACCAATTTTTATGTTCAAGTACTTTTGACCCTATTAAGATTGCTTGAATTTTACCCCCACCAGTAACACCACTAGCACGCGTATCAAAATAATTTCTAGATTCTTTTATCGATAGAGTTTGAACGTTAAAATGTTCAGTTTTCGCTTTTGTTTCTCCACTAAAGACCGGACTTGCCATAAATACTTCTACTTTATTTTCATCGTTTACATCGATTCCTAAAATCATCGATAATGTGACATCTTCTATATTAACTTTCCCTCTGCAACCTGAAACGCCGATTACTAAAAAAATACTAAGCAAACATACTTGAAAATATTTCAATTGATTTTCACCTTACTTAACCTATTTTTTATTAAACCGCCGACCAATAACAGGATGGGGATACCGATCGTGATGTATCTTCCAGAAATCATTAAAACATGTAAATGATTAGTTGTATTTGTAAATGTAGGAACTTGAATAAATGTAAGGATGATAATGATGATAAAAAGAATAATAATGATAATAGGTAATAGTCTAAATTTAAATAACTCTGATAATCCATTCATTCCGGCCCAAATAAACGTAACCCATGTTTTCGAAATAATCATTAAAAATAATGAGAATAAAATGAAATCTAACCTCTCAACATATTGAAATTCGATTACACTTAAAATATCGATTACTGGCTCAAATGTCATTTTGATTTCATAAGGACTATAAATAACAAAACAAATAATTGTTACGAAAACGTAAGTAAAAGTTGTTAAAGCATTTCCAATAATAACGCCTTTTACCGCCTGTTCTTTCGACTTTAAATATGGATAATAAACTAGAATTAATTCGATGCCTAGAAATGAAGTCGTCGTTAATGGAATCGTCTTAAAAATCGGTATCCAGCCATCCTTAATAATTGGTAAAATAAAATTTATATCAGCATCTTTAAGTGTGAATAACAGCATGAATAAGGTAAAAAAAGCAATTGGAAAAATTGCTTCTATATATTTTGCAATTAAATGAACTCCTCCACTTATTAGCTGATAAGTTGGAAAAAGAAATAACACTAATAAAATATAAGATTTTGTTTCTTGAAGTATGTAGGATTGAATATATAAAATCGTTCTAACTAATGCGAGATATCCTCCATATAGAAAATACATTGCTTGTAACAAAACTACGATAGATCCAATAATTTTACCTAGATAAAAAGTAAAAAAACCTATGTAGTTTAAATTAGGAGCCTTCTCTCTAAATTTAACAAATAGAATGCTAATTAAAGTAGAAATTATCCCCCCAAAAAGAATTGAAATCCAACTGCTAGTACCTCCTTTTAGAGCTAGTTCTCTAGGAAGTGACAACATTCCAATCCCTACTTGAATACCAAAAATCATTAAAACAAATTGAAATTGTGTAATTTTTGACTTCGTAATTATCATGAAAGAATCCCTTCTAACATTCATTCTTCATTACGTTTATTTTGTTTTTTCCAAAGATAGTTTAAAGGTATTCTTATGATTGTATCTTTAAATGCATCACGATTGATTGGGGAAAATGGCGATGTATAAGGATTGTTATAGCTAGATAAGCTCAAACCATGGATCATGAGAATCATTGTACTTACAATCAAACCGATTAAACCAAATAATGAAGCCATAATCATAATTGGAAATCGAATGACTCGTAAACTAGATGCCATTTCATAATTTGGAATAATAAATGATGAAATAGCAGTTAAAGCTACGACGATTACCATAATATTACTAACGATTCCTGCTTGTACCGCTGCTTGCCCAATCACAATCCCGCCTACAATGCCAACTGTTGTACTAATAGGTGCTGGTAGCCTAATTGCTGCTTCTCTTAACATTTCTAAGGTTATCTCCATAACTATGGCTTCAAATAAAGGATCAAATGGAACCTTTGCCCTAGATTCCCCGATTGATAGTAGTAATTTTAAAGGAACGATCTCATAATTAAATGAAATAATTGCAATATAGATTCCCGGCAAAAAGATTGTTAAAAAGAATGCAACTACTCTAAGTATTCGATTAAATGAAGCCACCATCGCTCTTGCTGAATAATCATCAATCGTTTTAAAAAATATTGCAAAATTAATCGGTAAAATAATAACCTCAGAAGATCGGTCTACGATTAAAACTACTTTTCCTTCAAGTAATGTCGTCGCTGCAACATCCGGTCTTTCTGTTGTAAAATATTGTGGAAAAGGAGAAAATGGGTTTCTTTCTATTAATTGCGCTAAATGGTTTGCATTTATAACAGAATCAAGTTTTATCTTTGAAATATCTTGTTCTACACCAGATATTAAATCTTCATCTACTAATCCATCGATATACGCGATTGATACGATACTTTTATTCTCATTCCCGATTTCAACTTGCTTAATTTGAAAATCACGGCTTTTAATAAATCTGCGAAGTAAAGCAATATTAGCTAGATCAGTTTCAACAAAGGATATTTTTGAACCTCTTAAAGAATTATCAATACTTGGAGGTGTATAGGCCCTTTGTGGCAATTTTCCAGTTGAATAAACAAATACAGCTGGATCGCCTTCTACAAGGAGAATACTTTTACCATCCAATATTGCTGTTTCAATCTCTAAGATTTCATTAGTACGAACAGTATTATTCGTTATGAATAATTCTATTTCTTCTGTAGTTGAACTTATTGTATTAATAAATTGAGATATTTTTTGTTCATCGGCAATACTAGATAAGTAACAAATCATAGCCTGTTTATCTCTTATAACTAAATTTTTTTTTACTAAATCAGAAGTCGGGAACATTCTCTGAACAATGTTGAGATTTTCTATTAAATTTCCTTCAGTATGAAGTACGGAAGAACGTAAATTATATTTTCTTAAACGCTTCTTTTGTTCATTAGAATAATTCACTTAATCTTCCATCCTTTCATAAATTCCGATCTTACTTTCAGCTAATCAGTTTTATCAAAAATCACCTATTTTATACTTGAAAGGCTAGTTGAGAGATAGTTGGATTTCACGGAGAACTTTCGATACAATGAACTAAAAATAGTTGTGATGGAGGACCAAACATGGCAATCTTAGCTAACGCAAAATTTAAAGAATATAAAACGTTAATATCTTCTTTATCTCCTTCACTTGAAACTAGTGCATTAAAAAGTGAAAAATTTCTAGTAAATAAAGATGAAAAGAAAAATTTAGAAATTTATTATGCTCCTTTTGAGTACATTAATGAGCGAGCAAAAGTCATCATAGTTGGGATTACACCAGGCTTACATCAAATGAAACAATCTTATTCTACTGTCATTAGACTTAAAGACGAAGTGCTGGATGACGAAGAAATTTTACACGAAGTAAAAAAGAATTCTAGCTTTGAAGGACCGATGCGAAAAAATTTAATTGCCATGTTAGATGAATTAGAATTACATCGATATCTTGGATTAAATTCAACTAGCGAACTTTTTAGTACAGCAAGTCATTTAGTACAAACGACCTCTGTCATTAAATACCCAGTTTTTTATAAAGGGAAAAACTATAATGGTTCAACACCGAATATTTTAAGAACCGATCTACTTAAAAAGTATATTGTAAATATCTTTGCGGAAGAAATCATTAGACTAGAACATCCCCTCATTATCCCATTAGGAGTTAATGTTTCAAAAGTTTTAACCTATCTAACAACAAATGATTATTTAAACTCGGACTCCATATTATACGGATTTCCTCATACTTCTGGCGGGAATGGGCATCGACATAAACAATTTGCGGAAAATAAAGAAGATATGAAAAGAAAAATTAAATTATACTTTGAGTAATTATTAAAGGAGAACCAAAATGATTTTACATATTATTGGAAACAAAGACTGGCAAAATGCAAATAATTCTGGTGAATATTCACCTGATAGTTTAAACAACGAGGGTTTTATCCATTGTTCAGCCCTTAAGCAAACTGTTGAAATCGCAAACTTATTCTTTAAAGGTGCAACTGATTTAAAAATACTTTGCATTAATGAAGAAAAAACAAATTCAAAAATCGTATATGAAGATACTGAAAACTTTGGGCAATTATTTCCTCATATTTATGGACCATTAAATTTAGATGCTGTTTTTAAAGTTGTTGATCTTCACGCTGACGAAAATGGACAATTTATATTACCGAATGAATTAATAGAGCAAGAATAACAAAAAACTCAGTTTCACATAGGTGAACTGAGTTTGTAGACAAAGTACTAATAGCTTGATTTTCAGACTGATTGCAAGCGTTTGTCAACAGTCTGAAACTGCGTTTTTTTAGCTTCACTCATCATCACGTAACAAATCATTTAAAAATTTTTCCCTGTTTTGTAAAAAATATTTAGTAATTTGATAGTGATCCGTATTTTCATAATCAATTCTAGAAATTTCTCCATGATCAAAGCTTAAAATGTCTGCATTTGGATAACCCAGTAGAATTGGAGAATGCGTTGCAATAATGAACTGCGAATTTTCATTTTCTACTAAATCATGAATTATTTTTAAAAATGTTAATTGCCTAGCTGGAGACAACGCTGCTTCAGGCTCATCTAACAAATAGATTGCCGTTTCATTAAATCGATTTAAAAATAGAGACAAAAATGATTCCCCATGTGATTGATGATGGAGTGACTGTCCCCCATAGCTATCATATTTTTCATTTGCTGGAGCATCTAATTCATCTAAGTAAGTAGCAAAATTATAAAAAGATTCTGCTCGTAAGAAAAATCCATTCGAAATTTTCGGTAACCAAGAAAGTCTTATGTAATTCCCAAGCTGTGACTCCGCTGCAAAAACTTCATAATTATTATTACGTCCCCCACCTGCTGTATTAAAATCACATTTATCAGCAATAGCTTCCAATAATGTAGACTTTCCAGAACCATTTTCACCTACAAAAAAGGTTACATTACTTCTTAGGTTCAATTTATCAAAAAATTTAATGGAAGGAATTGAAAACGGATATTGGCTAAAGGAATTAATATCATCGCGCAAAAGTGTAATTTTTTTTAAAAACATTTTCATCACCTATGAAGATTATATACTAATTATGATCCGTATCTAAAAATTTATTAGAATGAAGTACATCATATTATTGTCTTGAACAGTAATTGAGGTATCTCAGCTGCGTTTTTTTATTGTAGTTGGCATAATCGATCCATAATCAGCGGATTTTATGATATTTTATTCGGTTTAGTAAGAATAAGAGCATCTTTACATTGAAAGTGTCTACAATCGTCCAACTCCCAGGTCAAAATACCCTAACCAGTATAGGTAATTATTAAGTTTATTTGCTATTCTTGAAATTTAATTGCAGTTTTACTATTTTTAATTGCGATTCTCTAAATTTAATTGTAGTTTTGCTATTTTTAATTGCGATTTTCAGATTTTATTTGCAGTACGCTGTTTATTTGCAACATTTCATCTTTTATTTGCACAAAATGGCTCTTTATTTGCAGTACTCTAAGACTTATTTGCAGCTCAAGCTTTTTGTCATCACTCTTTTTTTATTTGAGTTCCCCTAATATTATTTGCAATTTGTCACTGCTCTTTATTTAAAGTTTTTAAAAACTTTTTTTCCATTAAAAATAAAAAAAGAGGGTTCTCCTAACTAGTTAGACTGTTAGGATTCCCTCGTTTTTTAATGAAGGTCAATTAGATTGAATCAAAATACGGCACTAAGAGCATCCTTATAAATCACAATCGCTCTTACTACGTGAAAAATAGCTACTAGAATAATAGTTACTTCGTAAGCAGATACTTTAACTAAATCGAATTTTTTACGGAGTACAAATTTCCGAAAAAGTGCTGGGAATCCTTCATTCAATTTTAAACAAATAATATAGAATACTAGAATGACAAAGTATAGGAAGAATCCCATGTCAGCATACTTCCAGTTGACTAAATCAGCAAATAAACTGCATAACCAAATTATTAATACATTAACAATACAAGCTAGAATCCAATTGGAGAAAGAGGATGTCGTATAGATCGTTTTCATTAGGATCACTTCTCCTTTAAATCATCTGTAGTCAATTTTTACGCGTGTAGTCGTTCTTTTATGCGTGTATTAAGACTTTAAATTATGTTTTTTATATTAAATTTTGTTGAGGTTATTCCACATAATTGTTCTGACTTTTCATTCCTTTCTCATGTTAAAATGAGATTATACTTACAAGAAAAGGGATGAACTACTATTAATCTACAAGAAAAAGTGAAAAATCTGCCTTTATCCCCTGGCGTTTATTTAATGAAGGATTCAAAAGGTCAAATCCTTTATGTCGGAAAAGCAAAAAGCTTAAAAAAACGAGTTCAATCTTATTTTCAAAATTCAAAGGGACATTCACCAAAAGTGAAAAAACTGGTAACCCATTTAAAGGATTTTGACTATTTATTGACTGATACTGAATTCGATGCTTTCATGCTTGAGTGTCATTTAATTAAAGAAATTAAACCAATGTATAATCGTATGATGAAAAGTCCGCAATCATTTATTTACTTAGTCATCAACTTAAATAAGAAGGTTCCTTCATTTGAAATTAGTTATGAGCCAATTGAAAGTGAAAATGTATTAATATTTGGTCCTTTTACAAGTAGAAGTACTCTTGAAAGAGCAGTTACTGGCATTAAGGAATGCTTTAAAATTAATTGTGGTCATCTGGCAGTTAAGAATAGCGCATGTTTAAATTATTCATTAGGGACATGTAATGGAGTATGTCTAGGTGGATCAGCGCCTGAAGAGTACAATATGATAATTGATAAAGTTATTCGATTTCTTAATCGTACTGACTTGGGTCTGCTTGAAGAAATGGAAAAGCTTATGTTATCTGCATCTGAACAATTTGATTTTGAGGCTGCAGCAAAATACAGGGATTGGATTGAAATGGTAAAGTCTTTAACTAATAAAGAAAAACTAATCGAATTTACTGAACAAAATCATAATATTATTACAATTGAACAATTAGAAAAAAACAAATTTAAGTATTTTCTAATCTGTCGGACACAAATATTGCATTGTGAATTGGTAGAAATTGAAGACGATTCACTTGATCAATTGATTGAACAAATGTATTCAAATTCACTTGATTACTTCAAAAATAATAATAATCAACCTTCTAAAGATGTAAGCCGCGATGAAATCGACGAAGCTCAAATTATCTACAGTTATTTAAATAGTACGAATTGCAAACATTTGATTGTACCTAAAAGATGGCTTAGTCCTTTAAATACTAAATTTAAAAAAGAACTTCAAAAATTAGTTAATTTCTCTAAATTAAAATAAGCCCGAGGATCTTTTCCTCGAGCCTTTTTTTATCCTTTTACCTTCTCAAACTGATTCCAGTTAATCGACTTCTCTAATATAATTGAAAGAATGACACCCATAATCAGTCCATTTGTTAAAAATGGTTGAACAATCATTGGTAGATTTCCAAATGTTCCAGGAGCAATATTCATTAAGCTTACTCCAACTAAAACTGGAGCTGCCAGTCTAAAAATTGTATCTGATGTGAATACTTTTCCATTTGTACTACTAAATGCTGTTCCAAACAATTGAAGATATGCAACAAATAATACTGCATTTCCAACTGTTACAGGCATAGTTGCTAAAAATGAAATTAATGGTGGAAGTACGCCAATTATTGCTAGCAGTGCTCCCCCATATATAAATGGTTTTCTTTCATATATTTGTGTACTTTGCAAAAATCCAAGTGATGATGTAAATGGAGTGTATGGAACAATTCCAAATAATGCAGCAATAATTGTAAAACTGCCTGTGAAAAATAGTGAAAAACGATATTGTTTTGTATTCGCTTCTTCTTTTAATAAATCAGACGCAGCTTTAATTGATGCAAATGTATTACTTAAATTCATAATTCCTGCAAAAAATGAAATCGCAATTATACCTATTTCTAAATTAGGTGCTCCTAAAGGGAATAAAGAAAAATGCGCACCTGCTGCCCCTACTTCTTTTGCATCTGATCCAAATAAAATCGAGTAGAATAACCACCCTACGATAATGCCAATTAATATTGAAAAATTGCTGATAATACGAGAACCTTTTAATTTTAAAATACTAACAAATAATACGATGCATACAGAAAGTATACTGATTGATATACTGATTTCACCTTTACTCGTAATTCCAAGCATTCCTTTAAAGAATACAAATATGAGCTGAAATGAAAGTAAAAATAAATAAACTGTCATAACCATTGGGGTAAAGATTTTTTGAAGAAATGAAATTAAATTGAATGCTGATAAAAGTAATGTAACAATACCTGCTGCAATAAATCCTGTTGCCATTCCTCCTCCAATCTCTGTATAACTTAACCCAAAAGCAGAGGCTGATAATCCTAGATTCAGCATAACTCCCCATAATAAACCAGAATGCCCCTCCATTACCGGATATTTATGACCAATCCATCCTTGTAAAACGGATGCTATACCAGTAAAAATTAGTGAACTTCTGATCGTACTTTCAATAACATCTGAAGGCAAATGAAATGCAGCTCCTATTGATATAGGGACTACAATCGTATTCGCAAAAATAAAAAATAGCCATTGAACCGATGAAAAAAGAGTAGTAGAAACTCTCACGTTTTTCATAGTTTCCTCCTCCTCTTGCTTAAAAATTCTTTGTGTCTTTTATATAGACTGGGTCTTTAGTCACCTTTCTCCATTTTAATGAAGTTGAAAGAAAAACACCAATAATAATGAGTGCTCCACCTAATAATTGAGATGCGGTTATATTATTTTTTAAGACAATCAATCCAACTAACATTGCAATAAATGGTTCTAAGTTAAGAAACATAGCCGCTTTTGATGCTCCGACAATTTGAATTTGGTGATTCCAAATTAAAGTACAAATCCCATGCATAACAATAGCTGTTACAATTAATAGTATCCAAGGCATCGCTTCCTTACTCAACGCCCCAGTTGTCTCTGAAAAAAGCGCAATCGGTAATAAACCTCCAAAACCAATAAAATTAGAGTAAAGAGTAATTGTGGTGGATTCATAGCTTTCCGTAAGCTTTTTAATCATAATAATTGAGATTGAAAACGTGAGCATAGTTAGAAATATCCAGACCAAGCCAATTGTAATTTGAAGTTTTTGTCCGTTTGTAATCACAAAAAAAACACCTATAAAAGCGATAATTGAACCTAATACAAAACCTTTTGTTAGTCTTTCCTTTAAAAATATTGAAGCTAAAAAAGATGTAGTAAGAGGAGCAAGCGCAAGTATTAATGCAGAAGTGGTTGGATGGGTTGTTTCTAAAGCGGAATAAAATGACCATTGATTAATACAAGTACCAATTAACCCAAGTAAAATAATCATAAACCAATCTTTTGTCTTAATCTTTTTCCACTTTTTCTTCATTAATGCATAGAAAGCCATAAATAGTAATATAAAGCACAATCTTAACGCTGACAATAATACTGGTGGAAATTCTTTTACTAGTATTGAACCAAAAATAAAATTACTTCCCCAACAGATTACACAGAAAAGTAATAATAGGTAAGAACGAACCATTTTACAGCCTGCTTTCTCAAATTATTTAAAAAAACTCATCGACAAACGAGCCTTTAGCAAAGACAAATGCGTTGTTGCACTTATACTTAATTCCTAAAATTGGCTACGACGTCGAATAATCTTTCTAGTTCCCTTTCTTAATATGAAAAAATGAAAAAGGAAATCTAGATAATTCTAGAGATCCTTTTTCTTCTAATATTTAGGTTTTACAAAGCTTTGTTCCTTTTGTTCCGGACAGGATAGGTAGTTTAAAGTCTATTGTTTGGATGTTTATTTTCCTTGGGGAGGCTTTTTGGCATCCTTTTTTAACATTAGCTAAGTGGGATTAGCGGAAGCCCACTTAGCTTTTTCCTATCCGATTCTAATTGTTCTATTTATTTACGAATCAATCTTTCTTCACTTAAGGAACCACTAACAATTTTCCCATTATATATTACTGCTTTACGATTTGCGCGTCTAGCAACTGCTTCGGCTGAACAGCTTGCATCTACTAATACTAGATTTGCAGAATCTCCTATTTTGGGCCATACTTGGTTCCCATCAGTATCTAATGGAGTTTTTCCACCCGTAATATATTTTAATGTTTGTGCTAATGATACTTCATCAATCCATCTAAAGCGTTCAGCTAGTCTTCCCGCTCTTTCCAGAATATCGCCTGTTCCGAGTGGCGACCAAACATCAAAAATATTATCATTACCTACTGCTACTTCGACACCTCGCTCATTTAGTAAATCCACTGGAGGCATTTGTCTATTAATTGGAACACTTGTAACAATCGAAATTCCAGCGTCTCTAAAGCTGTTTGCCAATTCGTACGCTTCTTCCCTTGGGATATCGCCTATCCCAAATGCATGACTGATTGCTACTCTTCCTTCCCAGCCTGCTTGTTTAGTAAATTCTACAATACGCTTCATCGTAAATGAGCCTAGATGACCTGGATCGTGTAAATGTATATCAATATCTGCATCAGCTTCAACTGCTAAATTATATAGTTGGTATAATGACTCTTCAATATTTTGATCTACAATAGCAGGGTCAACTGAGCCAACAATTCCTGCTCCATTTCTTAAAGCTTCTCTGACATAATTGAAAGCATTTGACCTTAATAATCCATGCTGAGCAAATGCAACAACTTCGGAGCTAAGTCGGTTCGAATAATTAGTTAGTGCTTGTTCGACTTGCTCTAAATTTCTTATTCCAACCTCTGGGTAAATATCAACATGCGTTCTCACATGGGTAGATCCTGAAGCTAAAAGGATTTCAAGTAAAGCTTCTGCCCGTTCCTTCGTACTTGATGCAATCGTCGGCAAGGCCATTTTTTCATATTCAAAACGTTCAATCACACTAGAAGTTGGAGTACAAGCTCTCCATACATCACCCATTAACGTTTTATCAAGATGTACATGCTTTTCAATAAATGAAGGTAAAACTAGTAAACCGTCTGCATCTTGAACAGTAAATTCACTAGTAATATCCGTTTCTTCTTTTGTTATTCGAGTGATCTTTCCATTTTCAATAAAAAGATGAAATAATTCAGTAGCAGTACCGACCACTTTGCTGTCTTCTTTTTCAAACCCAATTTCTAATCGAGCATTTTTTAACCAATAGCTAGATTTCATGAATCTCACCCCTTCTTTTATTCAATTGTTACTTTATTTCAAAACTGATTCGTAATTCAGTCCACCATAAACAATATTTCCATTAGCAATTACAGCAGCACGTTTTGCACGTCTTGCTACAGCCTCTGCAGAACATGATGCATCTACTAAAACCATGCTTGCTTCATCTCCTACATTTGGCCATAACTGGTTACCCTTTTCATCAAGAGTCCTTAACCCACCCGTGATAAATTGCAATGTTTGAGAAAGTCCGTATTCATCTTTCCAATTATATCTCTCAGCTAATCTGCCTGCTTTTTCTAACATATCTCCTGTTCCATGTGGAGACCAAGAATCATAGAAACCATCACAACCTAAAGCAACTTGTACACCTTTTGAATGTAATAAATCAACAGGTGGCATTACTCTGTTAATCGGGACAGTCGACATAATTGATACGCCTAAGCTTGCTAGTTTGCTAGCCATTTCAACTGATTCATTTTTCGGCACATCACCTAACGCAAATGCATGACTTACTGCTACGCGATTATACCAACCAGCTTGTTCAATAAATGCAACTAGTTTTTGTATAGTATAAAAACCAAGATGGCCTGGGTCATGAATATGAATATCTATATCAGCATCAAACTGTACTGCTAGATCAACCATTTCAAATAATGAAAGTTCAATATTTTGATCAATACCACCAGGATCTAATCCTCCGACAATCGTTGCTCCCTCTCTCATCGCTGTTTTCATAAATGATTTACTATTTGTACGAAGTAATCCATGCTGAGGAAACGCAACAATTTCATGGGTCATTTTATCTTTATAAGTGTAAAGTGCTTTTTGAATTTCTTCTAAATTTTTCAAACCAATAAACGGATCAATATTAACATGTGTTCGAACATGAGTTGCGCCACCTTTTAATAATAGATGAAGCATTTGTTCAGCACGATGTTGACCTGTTTCTGCTAATTCAACAAGTTCAGCTGCTTCTAAATTTAATCTCTCTACTAAATTTGCAGCAGGAATACAAGCCTTCCATGGAATTCCAAGATAAGTCTTATCTAAATGATTATGCATTTCTTTAAAAGCAGGTAAAGCCAGTAAATTTTTTGCGTCCTGAACTGGTAGATCTGTTTGTAATGGAAAATTAGCCAATTGTATTTGTTCAATTTTTCCATCATTAATTAGTAAATTATAAAGAGTAGTCTCAGTACTATCAATTTTTCCATCTTCCAATACAAACCCGCTATCAAGTTTTACATTCTTAAGCCAATATGATTGATTCATCTCATCACTCTCTTTAATAAAACTTAAACTGTTGTTGATTCAAGATTTGAAATTGAACCACTTACAACATTACCTTTAAAAATAACTGCAGCTCGCTTTGCTCGTCTCGCAACTGCTTCAGCTGAGCAAGTAGCTTCTACAAGTACGATGTTTGCTTCATCGCCTACATTTGGCCATGCTTTTTCACCTTCATTATTTAAAGGAGTTACTCCGCCTGTAATAAATCCAAGACTATTAGCAAGTGTTTTTTCTTCAATATATCTAAATCTTTCAGCAAGTCGTCCAACTTTTTCAAGATTATCTCCAATTCCAAATGGCGTCCAATGATCAGTAATGCTGTCATTACCTAGTTCAACTTTTACACCTTTTTCACTTAGTAAAGGAATTGGAATTGTTCTAAAAATTGGAACCGTAGAAGTAATTGAAATTCCTAAATCAGCAAATCTCTCAGCAATCGCAGTAGCATCTGGAACAGAAAGATCAGCTAATCCACTTGCATGACTTACTGTAACTCTTCCTTGCCATCCAGCTTTTTCAGTTAATGTTGCTAATCTTTGCATTGTAAATAATCCAAGATGATCTGGATCATGTAAGTGAACATCGATATCAGAATTTGATTCAACTGCTATTTCCATAATCGTCTCAAGAGAACGTTCGATGTTTTCATCGATTGAAGCTGGATCAACACCACCTACTAGATTTGCTCCATATTTCATAGCTTCTCTTACTAGTTCGACAGAGTGACTTCTTAAAAGTCCGTGTTGTGGAAATGCAACAATTTCATGTGTTAATTTATCTTTATATCCTTCTAAAGCTTGCAGCGTTGCTTCTAAGTTTTTTAATCCGATAACTGGATCAATATTACAATGTGTACGAATGTGAGTCGTACCGTAACTTAATAGTAGATCTAGCATCTTTTCTGCTCTTTCTTTCGCGGTTGGTAATAATTTTGGTAACAAAATTTGCTCTTCTTCAATACGTGTTTTTACACCATTTGTTGCTGGCATACACGCTTTCCATGGTCCACCATAATAAGTTTTATCAATATGAATATGCATTTCTTTAAATGAAGGAACCATTAGAAGGCCTTGCACATCATATTGAGGCAATTGATCTGAAATTAAATCACTAACTACTTGAATAGAAGCAATTTTTCCATTTTCAATTTTAACATTGTACTTTCCAGTTGCAGTTCCGTTGATCACTTCATTGTCATTATAAGTAAAACCATTTTCCAGACTCACATTTGTTAACCAATACGATTTTGACAATATACTCACCCTTCCATCCCACATTAATTTTTGATTCTATTTTAATTATAAGTCTGTTTGAAATATTTTGATTTTAGTATATTTACATATTTTTAAGGTATTTTTACTAATTGTCTACGTCAAACAAATGTAAAGTAAACCTTTTTTAAATAAGTGTGCGTTGGTTGATTTCCACTACAGGATGTTCGCTTTCCATGGGGCGTGACCTGAGCCTCCTCGTTCCTGCGGGGTCTCAGGCTTCCCGCATCTCCCATAGGAGTCGAACATCCTTCCGTTCCAATCAACTTATTCATCAAAGAAAAGTTAATCTTTAAACACAAGTAAAAAAGCCAATCTTCAATACGAATCTAGAAAGCTGTAATTATGCCATGAATCAGAAAAAATATAGTAAAAGATTAAAAAATAGATTAAATTTCTTTTAAAATATCAAACAAAAGTAAGAATTTTAAATTCCGTGTTTAAGAATGCTCTAAACTTTTTATCAAAAAATTTTTATCCCTAAATCAACCAAAATATACACTATTTCATCGAAGATATTATTTCTATATACAAGTAAAAATTGTTTAAGTAGAGCTAGTGGTGATTGAAAGTCTATTATAAGTATGTTTTTTCCTCATGAACCCTCTATGAGGAAGTACTTTTCTTCTTTTTGCTGTTTTACTTCCTCATGAACCCTGTATGAGGACGTTATTTCCGCATTCCCCCTGTTTTTACTTCTACAAAAAAGAAAGTTCACCCCTAAATCAGGATGAACCTCCACTTGCAGAAAAATCAGATTATTTAATTGTTACATCGTTAATCTCTAAATAGCCTGAAGGGCTGATTGAGAAGCCTTTTACATTTTTCGAGATTGCAGCGACATTTTCAATTACTCTTACAGGAATATAAGGTGAATCATCCATTTCAATTTCTTGTGCTTTGGCGTAGATTTCTTTACGTTTTGTTTCGTCTTTTTCTTTTCTTCCAGCATTAATTAAGTCATCAACTTTTGGATTGCTATAGAAGAATGTGTTTCCAGCAGCGCCGCGTGAGTCTGAGTGGAATAGGTTGTACTGATTGTAATCAGCATCTCCTGTTGCGTTTCTCCAGCTAATAATAAACATTTCTGATTGACCTTTATTTACTTTTTCAACGAACGAACCGTATTCCATCACTTGTACTTTTAAATTAATGCCAATTCCTTTTAATTGTGATTGAATAACTTCTGCTAAATTTACTCGTTCTTTACTATCCATCGTTAGGATTGTTGCATCAAATCCATTTGGATATCCAGCTTCTGTTAATAGTTTCTTTGCTTCTTTTAAATTGTAATTGTATGCTTTTAATTGCTCATCGTATCCGAATACTTTTGAGCCCATTGCTGAATTTGCTTTTTTACCGACATTGTTATATACACCTTTAATAATCGAATCCATTTCAACTGCATGAGCGATTGCTTTACGTACACGTACGTCATTAAACGGTTTTTTTGTTACATTGAATCCGATATACTCAGTTCCGTAACCTTCACTTCGGTATACTTCCATAGCCGAGGATGATTCAACTTGATTCATCACTGCTATTGGGAGTGGTTCTGCAATTTGAGCTTCTCCTGTTTCAATCATCGAAATTCTTGTTGAATCTTCTGGAACAACCTTGAAATCAACCTTGTCAATCTTTGGTTTTTTCCCCCAGTAATCTTCATTTTTAACTAATATAATATCCTGTCCTGGGGACCATGATTTAAATTTAAATGGACCTGTTCCGTTTGGTTCTTGAATAATATTCTTACCATATTTATCAATTGTTTTAGGACTTATAATTCCACCTTCATGATTTGCTAAAATTGAAAGAAGTGGTGAGAAAGGCTCGCTTAAAATAAATTGAACTGTATATTCGTCGACTACTTTAACTTCTTTTACCATTTTGAATACTACAGCTCTTGGTGAAGCAACTTTTGGGTCTAATAAACGATCAAAATTTTTCTTTACAGCCTCTGCATTAAATGGTGTACCATCGTGAAACTTCACATCATGTCGTAGTTTAAATTCCCAAGTTTTATCATTGATTTGATTCCATGACTCTGCTAGCATTGGTTGAATTTCGTTATTACTATCTCGCTGGACTAGACCTTCATAAATTTTATGATGGGTAACGCTTGCTGCATTTATTGTAGACATAAATTGCTGATCTAAATTTTCGGCATCTGATAACCGAGCAATTACTAGCGTGCTTCCTCCTTTTGAATCATTTGCTTGTCCATTTGCTTTCGTACCTACGTCTTGATTAGATGAACATCCTGTAATTGTGACAGCAGAAAATAGTACTAGAAAAAATTTACCTATTCCCGATTTTGGTTTCAATGGCACTGCCTCCCTATTAAAGTTGTCTTATAAATATTTATCTAATTATATATAATATTCTGATAATTATTTTTGAATATCTTTACCTGTTTTTTCAGTTTCTTTACTTATTTTTTAATTATTTGACTTTGCTTCTAGTTCTTTAATTGATTCAAGCCTTTTAAAAGATGGTGGAAATAGATCATTTTCAGGAAGTTGTTCGTAATCTCTTTCCATATATCCTTTTCTCATCTTATTAAAATACACTTGGCCTTTTTGTTTTAATACCTCTATATCAAGATTAGGAATTTCTTGATCTTGCATCACAATTCTGCCATTTATAATTGATAGTTTTACATCTCTACCTGAACCACTTACAAACATTGTTCGAATTGGATCATCAATAACGCCCATATGGAATCCATTTAAATCAATTGCAATGATATCTGCTTTTGCACCGACTGCTATTCGGCCTATATCTTCGCGATTAAGAAATGCCGCTGCTCCTAGAGTGATCGAATTGAAGAAATCTGCGTATGTAGATCCTTCAGCATCTTTCTCTACAAGTCTTGAAAGCATGCTACCAGTACGGACATTTTGAAAAATATCTGGAGGGAAAGTATCAGTACCTAATGCAATATTGATTCCCTCCTTCCTATATTTTGCATACGATTCAAGCCCTTCTCCGTGTCTTCCTATAATAAGTGGACAATGGATAACAGTAGTATTTGTTTCTTTCAGAAGTGAAATATCATTATCAATATTGTAATTCGCTCCACTATAGCCCGATACAAAATGAGCATGTGGTATTCCTGTATTTGGACCTAGGAATCCAAGATTATATAAATATTTAATTGGTGTAACTCCGTGTTCTTTTAAAATTGTATTAAATTCAAAACTTCCTTGCGCAGCATGTAGCTTGATTGGAACGTTTAATTTGTCACTGTAATATTTTGTTTTTATCAATATTTCTTCAGTCTGTGATTCGATTCTTTCTGGAGCTAACATCCCTCTGACCAATCCATCAAATGCACCATCAAAGGTTTCAACAAACTTTACTGCTCTTTCTAATCCTTCCTCGCCCGCTTTTTCATCCCAATGAATTTTGACGTTTCCATCTGGTTCGACTACTCTAATTCCAGCTTGATAGCTTGGTCCAAGGTAAATTCTCAACCCTAGTTTTCCTGCATGATTTGCGGCAGCTTCTAACTCTTCAAAAGTTTCAGCCCAATTTTTGTAAAAAACGGATGTAATCGGCATAGCAGTAGTGATTCCATTTAAGATAAGCTGCGAATATGCATATATAGATTTAAATGCTTCTTCCTCCTCACTCATTAGCTCATGATGCCCATTTTTTACAAACTCCTCAGACCAAAGGAGATTTTTTTGTCTATTTGATTTCGCTTCTAAATGTAAAATATCATGGTCAATGTCACCTAACGCATTTAAATCAATAAAACCAGGACTAAGGATTGCGTTTCCAACGTCAATTACTTGATCTACTTCTTCCGTATAGTTTTTTCCAACAAACAAAATTGTATCTTTTTCATATACAATCTCTGCATTTTTCAATATGACATGTTCACTTCCGTCAAAACCAATTACATATCTTCCCTTTAGCTTCGTTTTCATTTTTTCTCCCTTCGAATTTGAAAATTTCACTTTATTTTTCAACATATCTCATCTCATCAACATAAGCACGAGCATGTCCCCAGAAATACTTTGTAGGTTGCATATATTTTTCTAATCCAGCGCGTTTTATCGTTGCAAATGCTTCTTCATTTGCTTCATTTAAAACTGTGCTTTCATGAACGGTATTTACATTTCTGCCTTCCATAATAAGTTTTCCATCAACAATCACATGGTCTACATCATTTGCCACAGCTTGAAATACTAACCGATGAACATGCATATACTCTGGAGTCAAATGTGGTTGATGAAGATTAACTGTGATGACATCTGCTTTTTTTCCAATTTCTAGTGAACCTATTTCATCGTCCCAACCTATACATTTTGCTGCATCAATTGTTACCATTTCTAAAAGCTTACCTGGTGGTAAATAGTAATAGTCTCTAAGAGCTGCTTGATGTACAAACTGTGTCTTCCTCATTGCTTGGAATAAATCAAAGCTCGTAGATGGTGAGGTACCATCTGTAGAAATCGCAACAGTTGCCCCCATTTCAATTAATTCTGTGATTGGTGTACGTGCATTAACTTGCCCAAAACCAGGAGAAGCACTAATGTTTGTACCAGTTTCAGCTAATATTTTGGCTTCATCGAATGAAATACCTCGACAATGCTGAAGATGAACATCAGGACCTAGTAGCGCATTTTCTTTATCTTGAATGGCTAAATGAATCATTCCACCAAATGCATCTGAATGAATTCTTGTATTATATTTCCTAGCAATCTCTCTTATTTTTTTAGCTTGATAAAGATCATGTTTTGTTAACCCGTAAAGTCGATCCGGAGAAGTCGGATAGGAAGGATCAACAGACGTTACAATAACAAATGGTGTAATAAAAGCTCTTGTTCGATCATCATTTGCATGATTCAATGCCTCAATAACTGCTTCTGCTCCTTTTAGTACTTCTTCATAAGTAACTTCTTTCTCAATTCTTTTCCCATCAACCCATCTACTAAATGAATGTGGCCATGGTGGGTTACACGGACCTGTACAAACTACTTCACGAACTCCTACTTCGTTGTAAGCTTTTGCATGGTTTATCGCAAATATTGGATCATCAGATCTTGGCACTGACCCTAACACACTAACACCTGTTGTAATACCCGCTTTTAATCTTTCAAGTGCTGATAGCTTTCCTTCGTAATACCAAAAATCATCCGTCACATAATGCTTATACGTATTCGTCATAATCGGCATCCAAAAATCGATATTCTCCATCGCAATTGTTTTAAACATTGAATGACCACCATGACCATGAACATCTATTAATCCAGGTAAAATACATTGATGACTACAATCAATTACTTTTTTCGCCTCATACTTAGTTTTCAAGTTTTCGCTCAGATCAATGTCTATTATTCTCCCATTGTGAATAGCAACGGAGCCATTTTCGATAATTCTTCTTTCTGTGTCCATTGTGATAACAGTTCCATTAACTAATAACAAATCAATCATTTTTTTCCTCCTAATCTTTAGTCCGATTTTCATCAATTTGTGATATTCTCAAAAAAACAGCATAATACGATTATGCTGTCAGTTTATAGACAAAGTTCTAAAATTTTGATATTCAGACTGATTGAAAACGCTTGTCTTTCGAGGCGCGAAGTCTGGTGAGGAGCTTAAGTTACCTTAGACGGTAATGAGCACCGCTCAACAGACGAAGCAACGAAGAAAGCGAGCGTTTGTCAACAGTCTGAATTACTTATTTCACTGTTACATCATCAAGCATTAAATAACTTGCTGGGTTTAACCAAAGTCCTTTAACTGATGAGGCAGTAACTGCTAAGTGCTCATAGTTACGAATAGGTACATATGGTACATCTTTGTTTTCAATTTCTTGTGCTTGAGCATAAAGTTCTTTACGTTTTTCACTATCCGCTTCTTGACGAGCTGATTCAATTAATTTATCAACTTCTGGGTTACTATAGAAAGAACTATTTCCTGCTGCACCTTGGGATTTACTATCAAATAAGTTAAATTGGTTATAGTCACCATCTCCTGTGGCATTTCCCCATCCACCAATCGAAACTTGATGTTCACCTTTTGCAATTGCATCAATATAAGCTCCGTATTCAAGAACTTGGATTTTCACATTAATACCAATACCTTTTAATTGAGATTGAATAACTTCAGCCATATTTATTCTTTCTTTACGATCACTAGTTGTAAGCGTAAATGATAGGCCTTCCTTAATTCCTGCTTCTTTTAATAGCTTTTTAGATTCATTAATATCGTAGTCATATCCTTTAAGATTTGGGTCATATCCAAATACTTTTGGACTCATTGTTGAATTTGCTTTTGTTCCAACATCGTTATATACACCTTTAATAATTGAATCTACTTCAATTGCATGTGCAATCGCTTGACGGACACGTACATCATTAAAAGGTTTTTTCTTTGTATTGAAGCTTAAATATTCTACAGCTAGTCCATCTGTACGGTATAAATCCATTGTGTCAGAACCTTCAATACGTTCGATTTCTGTTACAGGCACTTGATCAGTTACATGCGCTTCACCAGTTTCAATCATTGCTAGTCTTGTAGCATCTTCAGGAACTACTTTAAAGACTACACCATCAATTTTAGGTTTATTTCCCCAGTAATCTTTATTTTTTTCAATTTTAATTTCTTCTCCTGATTTCCAAGATTTAAATACATAAGGACCAGTTCCAACTGGATTTCGCCCGATTTTATCACTGTTTTCTTTAATCGATTTTGGACTAATGATACTTCCTTCATTACTCATTAAAATTGATAAAAGTGGAGCATATGGGTATTTCAAAATAAATTGAACAGTTGAATCATCAACCGCTTTAACTTCTTTAATCATTTCAAATTTTCCAGCCTGAGGTGATGCAGTTTTTGGGTCAAGTACTCGATCAAAATTTGTTTTAACTGCATCTGCATTAAATGGTGATCCATCCTGGAACTTAACGCCTTGTCGTAATTTGAACTCCCAAGTCACATTATCTACTTGCTTCCATTCTGTTGCTAAAAGAGGTTGTGGCTCCATATTTTTATCTGGTTCAACTAATGTTTCATATACCTTTTCATAAACAACGTTTGCTGATGGTATATCAGTAATAAAATGTGGATCTAATGTAGTCGCATCAGATAATCTAGCAACGACCAAAGTTCCACCTGCTTTTGCTTTTGTTCCTGTTGCACTACTGCTTGTTTGGTCAGATGTACAACCTGCAAGCGCAGTAGAAATTGTTAATAATGATGCAAATAATACTCCAGCTGTCTTTTTCTTCATTGTTTTCTTCCTCCTCTTAATACTTTCCCTATGATTCTCTTGTTCACCATTTTTCTTGAGTGTGTAGGCTTAATCAAATTATAAAAAAAAATAAAATTTTATATTTTCAGAATCTTTACTCGTTTTTTAATTATCTTTACTGCTTTTCCGCATTATATTTACTTCAATTCTAATTTTGAATAAATTTAAACAAAGAAAAGGGGGAAAAAGAATGAAAACAGAGATTGTATTGAATAACAATGAAATCAAATTAGAAAAAAAAGAATCTCAAAAACTAAAAAGATGGAAAGTATTTTATAAGAAGTTTAAAAAAAATAAATTGGCACTAGTTGGAGCCTATATCGTACTTTTTTATATTTTAGTAGCTTTTTTAGCACCACTCATTTCACCGAAGGATCCTTTTGCGATTGATCTAATGAATAAACTGCAAACTCCATCGCTAGAACATTGGATGGGAACGGATGATAAAGGAAGAGATATTTTAAGTAGAATCATTTATGGAAGTCGACTTTCAATTTCTGTTGGTTTCGTATCTGTCTTATTTGGAGCAATTTTCGGAATCACGCTCGGGTTGATAGCAGGTTATTACGGAAAATGGGTTGACACGATCATTATGAGGGTTGTTGATGTTTTACTAGCATTTCCAGGTATTTTACTAGCACTTGCGATTATTAGTGCACTTGGTCCTAGTCTAATTAATGTTATGGTTGCTGTCGGTATCTTTTCAGTCCCAACGTTTGCACGAATCGTTAGAGGATCTACGTTATCTGTCAGAAAACTTGAGTATATAGACGCAATTCGTGCATTAGGTGCAACTGATTCAACAATTATTTTCAAACATATTTTTCCGAATATTCTTTCACCAATCATTGTCCAAGCTACGTTAAAACTGGCTACAGCTATTCTTTCAGCAGCAGGCTTATCATATCTAGGATTAGGTGCTCAGCCTCCTTCACCAGAATGGGGAGCGATGTTAAGCAGTGGACGTGATTACTTATTTACAGCACCTCACATTGCCTTATTTCCGGGTATTGCGATTTCAACACTTGTATTAGGATTTAATATTTTCGGAGATGGACTAAGAGATGCTCTTGATCCAAGAATGAAAAAATAAGGAGGAAAGTAAATGTTTCTATTTATTGTCAGAAGAATTATACAAACTATTCCAGTTCTACTTGGTGTAAGTTTAGTCGTTTTTTTAATTATGCAAATGGTTCCTGGAGATCCAGCAACTCTACTTGCTGGTGAAGGTGCTACGAAACAAACAATCGAAATGATTCGTCATCAACTTGGACTTGATCGCCCAGTCGTTATTCAGTATTTAGATTATGTATACCATGTACTTCAAGGTGATTTTGGCGAATCGCTACGAAATAATCGGCCGGTATTAGATGAGATTATGATTCGTTTGCCAATTACAATTGAACTTGCACTGGCTAGTATTTTCATTACAGTCGTACTTGGTATGCTAGCAGGAATTATATCAGCAACTAAACAATACTCTGCAGCTGATATTTCAATTATGATTGTCGCTTTACTAGGAATCTCTTTACCAAGTTTCTGGTTTGGTTTAATGTTGATCTACTTCTTTTCAGTTAATCTTCATATATTTCCAGTTGCCGGTTGGGGAACGTTTAAACATATGGTACTACCAGCATTAACTTTAGGTGCAGGTGGTGCTGCAATTGTAGCTAGAATGACTAGATCAAGTATGTTAGAAGTTGTTCGTCAAGACTATATGCGTACAGCAAGAGCAAAAGGTTTAAAGGAACATATCATTATTTACAAACATGGTCTGAAAAATGCATTAATACCAGTTATTACTGTTGTTGGTCTACAGTTTGGTGCATTACTTGGTGGTACCGTTTTAACAGAGTCAGTTTTTGCAATTAATGGACTTGGTAGATTAATTGTTGATGCAATTAGAACAAGAGATTTACCTATGGTTCAAGGTGGCGTATTAATCGCTTCGGTTATCTTTGTATTTATGAATCTAGCTGTTGATATTCTCTACCGTTACTTTAATAAACGAGTTGACTTGAATTAAGGAGGTACTACTATGAAAAAACAATTTGATGAAACAATTCTTGAGGTTAAAAATCTACAAACCTACTTTTATACAGATGAAGGAGTAAGTAAAGCAGTTAATGGAATTAGCTTTAAATTAAAAAAAGGTGAAACACTTGGAATAGTAGGAGAATCTGGAAGTGGTAAAAGTATTACATCATTATCCCTTTTACGATTAATCCCCTCTCCTCCAGGAAAAATAACTGGTGGTAGTATTCTTTTTAAAGGTGAAGATTTACTAGCAAAAACTGAAAAGCAAATGCGTTCCATTCGAGGTAATGAAATTTCAATGATCTTTCAAGAGCCAATGACATCTTTAAACCCTGTTTATTCAGCTGGCGAACAAATTGCAGAAGCGATTCGTCTTCACCAAAAATTAAACAAAAAGGAAGCTTGGGATAAAGCAGTTGAAATGCTGCGACTTGTAGGGATCCCTTCTCCTGAAAAACGTGCAAAGCAAGAACCACATGAACTTAGTGGTGGAATGAGACAAAGGGTTATGATCGCAATGGCACTTGCTTGTCATCCAGAAGTGCTAATCGCAGATGAACCGACTACCGCTCTTGATGTGACAATTCAAGCGCAAATTCTGGAATTAATTAAATCACTCCAAAAAGATTTAGGTACAGCCGTAATATTAATCACGCATGATTTAGGCGTCGTTTATGAGACTTGCGATCGAGTGGCTGTCATGTACGCTGGAAGAATAGTTGAATATACATCAGCAAAAGAACTTTATAATAACCCTAAGCACCCATACACAATCGGGTTATTAAACTCTCTTCCACGTCTTGATATGGATCAAGATGAATTAACAACAATTCCTGGTACTGTACCTAGTCCATACAATATGCCTAAAGGCTGTAGTTTTGCACCGCGCTGTGCACATGCAAAGCCAATGTGTCATGAATCATTACCAGATTTACAAACACTCGACAAAAGTACTGAAGTCAGTTGTTGGATGTACACATCACAATGGGAAACAGATCATACCATCAAAGAGAAAGTAGGGATTGAATAATGGCATTACAACTAGTGGATAAAAAAATACTACTTAATGTAGATCATTTAAAACAATACTTTCCAATTAAAGGTGGCGTTTTAGGAAGAACTGTTAATCACGTAAAAGCTGTAGACGATATTAGCTTCCATATTTACGAAGGAGAAACTTTAAGTATAGTTGGAGAATCTGGCTGTGGTAAGTCTACTACTGGTAGAGCCATTCTAAGATTAGACGAGCCTACAAGTGGAAGCATTCACTTTAAGGAAAAAGATTTATTAAGCTTAGGAAAAAAAGAAATGCGTAAAATAAGAAAGGATCTACAAGTAATCTTCCAAGATCCGTTTGCCTCACTTAACCCTAGACAAACAATTGGACAAATTTTAGGTGAAGCATTAGCCATTCAAAATGTCGTTCCAAAAGAAGAACGTAAAGCTAGAATTGAGGAATTATTAGGACATGTTGGGTTAAGACCAGAAGCAATGGAGCGTTATCCTCATGAATTTAGTGGTGGTCAACGTCAGCGTGTCGGAATTGCACGTGCACTTGCTGTTGATCCAAAACTAATTATTTGTGATGAAGCAGTTTCTGCTCTAGATGTTTCAATCCAAGCTCAAGTATTAAACTTATTAAAATCGTTACAGAAAAAATTCTCACTTACCTTTCTTTTTATCTCACATGATTTAGGTGTAGTAAGACATATTTCTGACCGAGTAATGGTAATGTATTTAGGAAAAATTGTTGAGATTGCTGATAAAAAATCTATATTCGAAAATCCGCAACATCCTTATACACGTGCCCTATTATCTGCTATTCCAGTACCAAACCCGGTACATCAAAGAGAAAGAATCATATTAACAGGAGATGTACCTTCTCCAATCAATCCTCCAAGCGGCTGTCGTTTTCACACAAGATGCCCTTTCGCGATTGATATTTGTAAAACACAAGCGCCTGAATTAAAAATATCCGAGCAAAATCATCAAGTTGCTTGTCACATAATTAATTAAATAGTATTCTTATAGGCATGAAGTGAAGGAAAAGAAGAGAATTGATATTGCCATGTAGAAATTCTACTTCTATTAAAAACATTAAATGCTTATAAAATTCGATGATAAATCGAATGTTGTTTGAATCAAAATGTTCTAAGGCTCCTATGGAAAATGCACGAAGGCTAGCGACTCCTCTAAGAAGCTCCAACGGGGGGTGCTCAGCTTTCATTCCATTCCATTGGAGCAACACTTTATAAACAAAGTTTTCGAAAAAATTAAAAATATTATCAAAAAAACTATTTGAGGTTCTTCATGCTTAGTTACGAGGGATTTACTTTACTAATTATGCTATTTATTTTAGCTCCTATTATGGGAGCTATTGCTTTATTATTTTTGTTTATCTTTGAAAAAAGAATTGACTTACTTGAAAATAAAAATAGAGAAATTCGGTTAGAACATGCATTACAAGAAGCTCAATACAATAAATTAAATCAGCAAATTCAACCGCACTTTTTATTTAATACACTTAATGTCATATTAAGCTTAGCGCGTTTAAATCGAACTTCGGAATTAATCCGAGCCCTAGAAACGTTCTCTCAATTTTTAAAATTTAAATATAAATCATCTGAGCCCTTAATTCCGTTAAATCAAGAAATACAATATACTCAATATTATTTAGACATTCAAAATCTACGGTTTGGTGAGCGACTTAAAACTCAGTTAGATTGTCCAAAAGATTTATATAATGCGCTAGTTCCCCCTTTTATTTTGCAAACTTTAGTAGAAAATTCATTTAAACATGGTTTAGAAAAAAAAGTTGGAGAGGCTTTACTGAATATTCGATTTTATCAAGATTCCGAGCTAGTCTGTTTAGAAGTAATTGATAATGGTTTAATGGGAATGACTAATTCTTTTTCCAATCAAGAAGGCCATGGATTAGACAATATAAAAAAGAGATTACAACTATATTTTGGTAATAGTGGACATGTACTGATTACTTCAAATGAATCAGGAACAAATGTTAAAGTCGTTTGGCCACTTATATATGAGAGTAAAGGAGGGAAAATAAAGTGAATGTATTATTAGTAGATGATGAACCATTAGAGCTTGAACAGATGGAATATTTGATAAAAAATATGTTTCCATTATGGAAGTTCTTTAAAGCTGCTGATGCATGCCAAGCAATCACAATTAATCAAAATCATAAAATTAATATTGCGTTTCTAGATATCAATCTTCCTGGACGGTCAGGACTAGAGTTTGGTGAAGAGCTTAGAACACTAAATAAAGACGTAGATATTATTATGGTTACAGCATATCAAAGTTTTGATTATGCTCAACAGTCAATCCGAATCGGCGTTCTAGATTATTTAACTAAGCCAATTATAGAAAGTGAATTATATAAAGTTTTATCTAAATATAGTGATACCGATACATCAAACCAATATTCAAGTTTAATACATCAAACTCTTTTATATATTCATGATCATTTCGCTGAAAAACTTTCTCTTTCTGACGTTGCTCGAGAAGTTCACACGAATCATACTTATTTAAGTAGAAAATTTCACGAAGAAGTCGGTGTGTCGTTTTCAGAATATTTAATAGACTATAGAATAAAAGCAGCTAAGCGATATTTAACAAATAATCCAAATTGGAACATATCCGATGTAGCAGAAAACTCAGGCTTTAATAGTCAGCATTACTTTAGTACTTTATTCCGCAAAATTGAGGGCATTACTCCAAAAGAGTATCGTGAGAAAGGAAAATAAACAGTGAATTCACGTTCATTTAGAGAATACGTACAAGGTCCTATTCAAATTGGAATGGGAATGGGAATTATTTCTCTCTTGGCACGTTGGGTAACAGGAACTACGATATTATCTTCGCCAGAATCAATGATTAAATATGGCGTATTTGGTGGAATCGGATATGCATTTTTAGGTGCGATTGCATTATTTGTATTTAGTTTTATCGGGAAAAAGGTGCGACAAGAGTACCCTGATGGTTTAACAATTGGAGATTATTTGAAGAAGAAACTACATCCACTTGGTTATTGGATTATGATTTGTATTTTAATATTAACTAGTTTACATATATTATATATACAGTCGATGACTGCATCTACGCTATTTCATTTTCTTTTTAATTTACCGTTGTACATAGAAATAATCATTTTTATAAGCTTTTGTGTACTTTTTGCAGGTTTTGGTGGATTAAAGATGATACATGGATTAGCTGGATTCCAAGTCATTACAATGTTTGCAGCGGCAATTTTAATTCCGTTGTATTTTTTCGTAAAAGAAGGCGTTCAACCCGTATATGATGGGATTAAATTATACCATCCATACATGCTAGTCATTGATCATTACGATTTATGGGGTTTTTTATTTTCAGGCTTATTAGTAGGATTTGGTCAGTTTTTCTTTGACATTACTTCATGGCACCGATTATTTATGATTGAATCGAAAAAACTTCCTTTAACATTCTCAATATCCGGGTTAATATGGTGTATTTTCCCACTTTCATTTTCATGTCTTTTTATTATTGTTATATTTACAGGTGGATTTACAGATATTCAATCAATTTTAGTTGGTTTAGCAAATAAAATTACAACACCATTCTTTTTCATACTTTTTGTTTTATGTGCATTTAATGCGATTACTTCAACATTTGGTGCGGTTTTACATTCGCTTGCTAGTTTAATCATTATCAATATAATCGAGCCATTCCACTCGATAAAAAATGATCAAAAAAAAATCAAACTTGCTTATCTTCTATCCGTGATGATTGGGGCGATCATCTTTTTCGCTACAATTATTCAATCAAAAAAAATTATTGAACTATTATTTTACTCAGGAAATGTATATTCTGCATTGTTATTTCCAATTTTAGTTATTGTCTTTAGTAAGGGTAAAGTCGGTAATTACATTCCAATTAGTATTGTAATCAGTATCATACTTTCTTATATTGTTCAGCCGTATGTAGGTGAATTTCAAAGCATCTGGTTGAGTTTATTATTTTCTATTGTGATTATTATTCTTGGTTTTACAATCCAATTTTTTAGTAAGAAAGAGTCTGTAAATATGTCATAAAGAAGAGCTAATCAGTTGACTTGATTAGCTCTTTACGCTGTTGAAAAAATTTTTTAAATTGCTTAAAAATGATTTATCATTTATTATTTGCCCATGAGATTAAAGCGGTGAAAATAACTTATGGGGGTTACATTATGAAGGTTTTACTTTTTGGAGCAACTGGAATGGTTGGTCAAAGTGTATTAAGAGAATGCTTACAAGATCCTTCTGTTAGTTCGATTTACTCAATTGGTCGTAGTATTACAGGGATTCAACATGAAAAATTCTATGAAATTAAGCATTCTAATCTGCTTGATTTATCTCCAATTGAAAGCCAATTATCAGGATTTGATGCATGTTTTTTTTGTTTAGGTGTTTCATCATTTAGAATGACAGAGGAAGATTATCGTAAGATTACATATGACCTTACCCTATCCATCGCACGTACTTTATCAATATTGAATCCTCAAATGACTTTCTTTTATGTCACTGGATCAGGTACCGATAGTACTGAGAAAGGTCGTACAATGTGGGCTAGAGTGAAGGGAAAAACAGAAAATGACTTGTTAAAATTACCGTTTAAAGCTGCATACATGTTTCGGCCAGGTGCAATTATTCCACATAAAGATATAAAATCAAAAACTAAACTATACCAATACGGCTATAACATAACGAAACCTATTTATCCAATGCTAAAAAAAGTCTTTCCAAACTCAATAACAACTTCAGAACAAATTGGTCGATCAATGATCAATATTGCAAAAGCTGGTTATCATAAGCCATTAATTGAGGTTGAAGATATTAATAGGACAGCAACAAAGAGATAGGTAAAAAGGGTATAGGGAAAGATTTTTTCATCTTTCCCCCATTCCTCTCACCGTTAAGTATTTAAATATGGAGCTCCTCGTCTTGTGTTGGCTGCTGAAGATGCGTCTTCACTAGTATCTAAGTATGGACTACCACCTTCGTCATAATTAATTTTATTAGAATCGTTTTTGCTCGTGTCCAAGTATGAGTTGGTTGCAACGTGGATATGATTGTCATCAGTTTTTCTTGATTGATTATCTTTTGACATTATTATTTCACCTCTGTATTTATATTGTGTATCGATATAAATTTTAAATTACAGGTAGTTTGAGGGAATTATTACATCCATTTCAAAGTTTAGATCTTGTTGTTTCTCATTTCTCTCCCCTTTGTATAGTTAGAATACCCTTATCGATTTATTCCCCGATAAATTGTTAAAAAATTTCGTATTTTTTTCTTCATATTTCGACAAGTTTTTATAGGGAGTTTTATTAAAATTTGATTAAATACGTGTATACGTAAATAATACAAATTGGAGAGATTTCATGAAAAAAAGAATTGCTGCCCTATCGATTTGTTCTGTTTTATCATTTTCATTACTTATTGGTACACAATCCAAACAAGCAAAAGCTGCACCTGAGGAGCTACATTATATTTTAGCTTATAAAGGAAATTTACCAAGCAATTTCTCAGATACAATTTCAAAAGCTGGAGGTTCTGTTGAACGAATTATTTCAGAAGTAGGAATTGTTGAGGTTTCATCATCTAATGGTGAATTTTTAACTAATATTAAAAAAGATACTAGCATTCAATCGGCTGGAAAAGAGCTTCAAGCATACTTGGAAGCTGACCCTGACGATAAAATTGAGTTTACTCCTGGAACACCGAATGGTGAAAAAGTAACACTTGATGCAAATGCTAACTCCTACTGGGATAAACAATGGGACATGCAGAATTTAACTCATAATGGAGATTCCTATAATATTAATAAAGGAAATCATAAAACGGTCGTAGCTGTAATCGATACAGGAATCGACTTTAGTCACCCAGATTTGAAGGCTAATGCAGATCTTGCTGGATCAAAAACATTTGTCCCTGGAACGACAGATGCATGGGATAAAAATGGTCATGGAACTCACGTTGCTGGCTCAATTGCAGCAAATGGAAAAGTTAAGGGCGTTGGACCTGAGTTAACAGTTCGAGCTTATCGAGTTTTCGGTGCAACTGGTGGAGCAGAACAGTCATGGATAACAGATGCTATTGTTTCAGCTGCAAACGATGGAGTAGAAGTAATTAATATGTCGATCGGTGGATGGCGCTGGATGGCTCATAACTTAGATGAAAAAGGTGAGTCAGCTTCAATGGTGGCATATCACAGAGCGATTCAATATGCAATTAAAAAAGGTGTAACGGTCGTTGTATCTGCGGGGAATGACTCCAGAGATTTTAACAATATACACGATATGCAAGATTATTGGAAAACTACTTACGGTTTAGATATTAAGGGACCTTCACGTGTTGTTCCTGCACAAATCCCAGGTGTAATTACAGTTTCTTCATCTAATCAATGGTCAAAAGACAGTATTGCATTCTACTCAAATTATGGAAGTGTAATCGATGTAGCTGCACCTGGTGGAGATAACGGGCCTGTATACGATGGTTTATATCGTCAAAATCCAACAGGAAACTTTTTAAATAAACGTGATTATACATATCGTACTTTGTCTACTTATCCTACATATCCAGTAGGTGTAAATTCAGCTAATCCAAATGGTACAAATGCAACAACACAATTTAGTGATGGAAAATGGCATGGCTATTCATATCTACATGGAACTTCTATGGCAGCACCAAAAGTTGCAGGTATTGCGGGTGTAATTAAAGCAGATCATCCTGAATATTCACCTTCTCAGGTAGCGGCAGCAATCAGACAAACTGCTCTTGATTATGGTAAAAAAGGACAAGATCCACTTTTTGGTTCTGGTGAAGCTAACATTTATAATTTCTTATCAAATGACAAATAACAACAAGTAAAATAAAAAGGGATAGATAATCCAGATGAATTCTAGATTATCTATCCTTTTATTTATTTTATCCTTAGTTAACAACTACATCTTCTAATACTCGGACAAATTCACCTTTATTAACTGGATAACCAGCTTTAGCGATTTTAACTTTTACAATTTTACCGATCATGTCTTCTGTTCCTTGGAAAACGACTTTTAGATAATTGTCTGTGTAACCTATTAATAGTCCATCTGCGCCATCTTCAGTATACTTTTCTTCTGGGATAACTTCTAGAACATCTCCATCAAACATTGATGCGTATTCTTTTGCAAGCTGATTTGATAATTCAATTAAACGGTGTACACGTTCATTTTTAATTTCTTCGTCAACTTGATCTTCCATACGTGCAGCTGGTGTACCTGTGCGCTTAGAGTATGGGAATACATGTAATTCAGAGAATTTATTATCTCGAATGAAATTGTACGTTTCCATGAACTCTTCTTCAGATTCACCTGGGAAACCTACGATTACATCAGATGTAATTGAACAGTTTGGTAATACTTCGCGTAGTTTTTCAATTCTTTCAGCAAATTCAGCCATTGTATATTTTCGACGCATACGTTTAAGGACAGTATCTGACCCCGATTGTAATGGTACGTGTAAGTGACGAACTACAATATTTGAATGACGAAGAACTTCAATAACTTCATCTGTAATTTGACTAGCTTCAATTGAAGAAATACGAACACGTTTTAATCCTTCAACTGTTTCTAAATCTTTTAATAACATTGCTAAGTTGTAATCTTTCATGTCTTGACCGTATCCACCTGTGTGAATACCAGTTAAAACAATTTCCTTATAGCCTGATTCAACTAATTGAGTAGCTTGTTTTACAACTTCTTTTGGATCACGAGAACGCATTAAACCACGTGCCCATGGAATAATACAAAACGTACAGAAGTTATTACAACCTTCTTGAATTTTTAAAGAAGCACGTGTACGGTCAGTAAAAGCAGGTACATCTAACTCTTCATAAACTCGTGCTTTCATAATATTTCCTACGCCATTAATTGGTTGACGCTCTACTCGATATTGCTCGATATAATCCAACATTTTAGTACGGTCCTGTGTACCAACAACGATATCCACCCCAGGAATTGCCATGATTTCGGCTGGAGATGTTTGTGCATAACATCCAGTTACACAAATTACTGCATCTGGATTTTTGCGCACGGCACGACGGATTACTTGTCTACTTTTTTTGTCACCTGTATTTGTAACTGTACAAGTATTAATTACATAAACATCAGCTTTCGTTTCGTATTCTGTACGTTCATAGCCAGCTGCTTTAAACAGTTGCCATATTGCTTCTGTTTCGTAATGGTTAACTTTACAGCCTAACGTATGAAAAGCTACTTGTGGCATTTCTTCACCCCATTAATTCAAAATGAAAGGAGGCAGCAGCTAAAACATAAAATGGTGCTGTTTCTGTTCGCAGAATTCTTGGTCCAAGTCCACATAGCTTAGCACCTTTTTCTTCTAGCTGATCAACTTCTTTATCTGACAAACCACCTTCTGGTCCGAAAACTACTAATAATCGTGAGCCTTCCTTTAATGACTGGAATGTCTGAACAAGTCCTGCTGATTCTCCTGTTTTTGCACTTTCTTCATATGCAACAATACACGCATCATAATACTGTATTGAGTTAAGTAATTGTTGAAAAGATGCTGGCTGTTCCACGGTTGGTACAATAAATCGGTATGATTGTTCAGCCGCTTCTTTTGCAATTTTTTGCCATCTATCAACCTTTTTACCAGCTTTTTTATCATCTAATTTAACAATTGATCTAGCTGCAGCAAAAGGTAAAAAACCAGAAGCACCAAGCTCCGTACCTTTTTGTATGATTAACTCTAGTTTATCACCTTTTGGTAGTCCACTAGCAATCGTAATTGATATTGGCAGTTCATTTGTATTCTCAACATATTCTACAACAGCCGCAGTTATTTGTTCACTAGAAATATTTGTAAGTGTACAACGAACAGTTGAAGAACCTGGCACTGTACAAATGATTTCTTGATCTAGCTTCATTCGCATAACATTTGCGATATGATGAGCATCATCACCAGTTATTGTAACAAGATCATTTTGAAGCTGCGTTTCTTCTATAAAATATCTTTGCATATTACATTCCTTGTTCTGGCTTTTTTGCAATAATTGCAACCCAGTCCTCTAAATGTAATACTTCCTTCACTTCAAAACCAACTCGTTTAAGCTCATTTTCGATGTCTGCTTGTTTAGCACCAATAATTCCTGAAGAAATAAATGCTCCACCTGGTTCTAAAACATTAAACACATCGTCTACGAAACGAAGAATAATTTCAGCAAGTAAGTTTGCAACTACTACTTGGAACGGACCTTCAATACCTTGTAGTAAGTTACCTTGTCCAACTTTTATAACATCGTCAACTTTGTTTAATACAACGTTTTCTCTAGCACTTCTAACAGCTACATCGTCTAAGTCATAAGCTTCTATATTTGTAGAGCCAAGTTTAGCAGCTGCAATACTTAATACTCCTGAACCAGTACCTACATCGATTACACGGTCAGTTGATTTTACAACTTTCTCAAGTGCACGAATACACATAACAGTTGTAGGATGAGTACCAGTACCAAACGCCATTCCTGGATCTAATTCGATAATTAATTCGTCTGATGATTTGACTTCATACTCTTCCCAAGAAGGTACAATTGTAAATCGATCTGAGATTGAAATTGGATGATAATATTTTTTCCATGCAGTCGCCCAATCTTCTTCGTTTACTTCATGCACAGCAAATGTATTTTTTCCTAAATCAATATCATATGAAATTAAATTATTAATTGCTTCTTTTATACCATCGATCGTATCGTTTAAAAAACTATTCACAGGAAGGTATGCTTTGACGATTACACCTTCCTCTGGATAATCTTTTGGGTTAAGTTGGTAGATTTCACCGTAAACCTGTGCTCGCTCCTTCGTCAAATCAAACACATCCTCTATGACAACACCACTTGCACCAGCTTCGTGTAAAATGTTAGAAATCGGTTCAACCGCATCCTGTGTAGTGTGAATACTTAATTCTGACCATTTCATAAACTACCAACTCCATTCATACTCTCTTCTTTACTTGGCAATACCCTCTATTCATAGTCAGAATTAGAGGGTGCCATTTAAATTACTTCTTCTATTTTAGTGTTTCCACTTTTTACCTTAACTAACGTACTGAATTAATAACTTCCTTATTGTTCGCCAAAATTCTTAACTGCACGCTTTAACTTTGTAAAGAAAGAATCGTGTTTGTCGTCTTTTTGACCTTTGCCAATATTGTAAAACTCCTCAAGCAATTCTTTTTGACGGCTTGTTAGTTTTGTTGGTGTGATAACTTTTACGATTACGTGCTGATCACCTTGACCATATCCACGCACATCTTTGATTCCTTTACCTTTTAAACGCATTCTAGTACCAGTTTGCGTTCCAGCAGGAATTTTCGTTTTAACTTTACCATGTAATGTAGGAACTTCAACTTCATCACCTAATGCAGCTTGTGCAAATGTTAATGGAAGCTCGCAGTAAACGTCATTTCCGTCACGTTCAAAGAATTCATGTTCACGAACATGGAATGCAATATATAAATCTCCAGCAGGACCACCATTTTTACCTGGTTCTCCTTGACCTGAAAGTCGAATTTGTTGTCCATCATCGATACCAGCTGGTACTTTAACCATCATTTTCTTACGAGTTTTCACTCGGCCAGCACCATGACAAGTATTACATTTATCTTTAATAATCTGACCTGTACCTTGACAGTGTGAACATGTCGTACGGTTCACAATTCGTCCAAATGGAGTATTTTGTTCAACACTCATTTGTCCTGATCCTTGACAATGATTACATGTTTCTTTTGATGTACCAGGTTTCGCACCTGATCCACTACATGTATGACATGTTTCTTCAGTTGGAATTTCAATTTCTTTTTCCATTCCAAATGCTGCTTCTTCAAACTGAATTGTCATTGTATATTGTAGATCAGCCCCTGCTCTTGGTGCGTTCGGGTCACGACGACGTCCACCGCCACCACCAAAAAACTGACTGAAAATATCTTCAAATCCACCGAATCCGCCGCCGCCAAATCCGCCACCGCCGAAACCTTGGTTTGGATCTGTATGACCAAACTGATCATAATGAGCACGTTTTTGATCATCTGATAAATTTTCGTATGCTTCTTGCACCTCTTTAAACTTCTCAGGTGCATCAGGATCCTTATTAACGTCCGGATGATATGTTTTTGCTAATTTACGAAACGATTTTTTTATTTCATCTTGTGATGCACTTTTACTAACACCAAGCACATCATAGTAATCACGTTTACTCATAGTATTACAATCCGCTCCTTTCACATAAAGAATATTTTAACACATCCTGTGCATTTCTAAAAGAAAAAGAAAAAGTCAAAGCCAAGGCTACCCTGACTTTGACTTCCCTTTTTTAGATATATAATATATTGTCTAGTTCCAGGCGTTAGCCCCTCGAGGTCATAAGCCCAATAACGGTAAAAGTTAAAAACCAAACTTTTTCCGTTATTGTTCTTATGCTTGTCGGGGCTGAGCAAACGCCTTCCACTTTTCGTTATTGTCTAGTTCCAGGCGTTACTGACCAAACGCCTTCCACTTTTTTTTATTTTTCGTCCTTAACTTCAGTAAACTCAGCGTCTACTACATCGTCTTGTTTTGCTCCGCCTTCAGCTCCACCTGCAGCTTGTTGTGCAGCAGCAGCTTGCTCATAAAGCTTCATTGATAAAGCTTGAACGATTTCAGAAAGAGCATCTTTCTTCGTACGGATGTCATCTAAGTTACCAGCTTCTAAAGCAGCTTTTAATGCGTCTTTAGCTTCGTTAGCTTTAGTAACCTCTGCTTCTTCAACTTTTCCTTCAAGATCTTTTAATGTTTTCTCTACTTGGAATACTAATTGATCAGCTTCGTTTTTAAGATCTACTTCTTCTTTACGTTTTGCATCTGCATCAGCATTTAATTCTGCTTCTTTTACCATGCGTTCTACTTCTTCATCACTTAAACCTGAAGAAGATTGAATTACGATGTTTTGTTCTTTTTGAGTACCTAGGTCTTTCGCACGAACTGTTACGATACCATTTTTATCGATATCAAACGATACTTCAATTTGAGGAATTCCACGCGGTGCTGGTGGGATATCCGATAATTGGAAGCGACCTAATGTTTTATTGTCATTAGCCATTGGACGCTCACCTTGTAGTACATGGATGTCTACAGCAGGTTGATTGTCAGCAGCTGTTGAGAAAACTTGAGATTTACTTGTTGGGATTGTTGTATTACGTTCGATTAACTTAGTAAATACTCCACCCATTGTTTCGATACCTAATGATAATGGTGTTACGTCTAGTAATACTACGTCTTTTACATCACCAGTTAATACTCCACCTTGAATTGCAGCACCTAACGCTACTACTTCATCAGGGTTTACACCTTTATGAGGTTCTTTTCCTGTTTCTTTTTTGATTGCTTCTTGAACAGCAGGAATACGAGTTGAACCACCTACTAAAATTACTTTATCAATTTGACTAGCAGATAAGCCAGAATCCTTCATCGCTTGACGAGTTGGGCCTAAAGTTCTTTCTACTAAGTTGTGAGAAAGCTCTTCGAATTTTGCACGAGTTAAGTTTAACTCTAAGTGTAATGGACCAGCTGCACCCATGCTAATGAATGGTAATGAAATTTGAGTTGAAGTAATACCTGATAAATCTTTTTTTGCTTTTTCAGCAGCATCTTTTAAACGTTGTAATGCCATTTTATCTTGGCTTAAATCAACACCGTTTTCTTTTTTGAATTCAGCTACTAAGTAATCAATGATAACTTGGTCGAAGTCATCTCCACCTAAACGGTTGTCACCAGCTGTAGCTTTAACTTCAAAAATTCCATCTCCTAATTCAAGGATTGAAACGTCGAATGTACCGCCACCTAAGTCGTAAACTAAGATTGTTTGGTCTTCATCCATTTTATCTAAACCGTATGCTAATGCAGCCGCAGTTGGCTCATTGATGATACGTTCTACTTCTAAACCTGCGATTTTACCAGCATCTTTTGTTGCTTGACGCTCAGCATCATTGAAGTATGCAGGTACTGTAATAACTGCTTTCGTTACTGCTTCACCTAAATAAGCTTCAGCAGATGCCTTTAAGTTTTGAAGAATGATTGCAGAAATCTCTTGTGGAGAAAAATCTTTACCTTCAATGTTTTCTTTATGTGTAGTACCCATATGACGTTTAATTGACATGATTGTGTTAGGGTTTGTAATTGCTTGGCGTTTTGCTACTTCCCCAACTTGACGCTCACCATTTTTGAACGCAACAACTGACGGAGTTGTACGTCCACCCTCTGGATTCGGAATTACTTTTGGCTCTCCACCTTCTAATACTGCGACACAAGAGTTAGTTGTACCTAAGTCAATACCAATAATTTTACTCATTGCATGTTCCTCCTAAAATCTACATAAGTTATATTTTAGTTTTTTTTAAAAATTTTTATATTTATGTTAGCGATATAATAGACGCTTAACTAATTACTCGTTTACTTTTACCATTGATGGACGAATTACTCTGTCCTTTAGCTTATAGCCTTTTTGGAATTCTTGTAAAACTTCATTAGATGGCTTAGAATCATCACTTTCTTGCATTACGGCTTGATGGACATTCGGATCGAATTGTTCACCAAGTGCTGGGATTTCTTCTACTCCTTCTTTTTTCACAGCTTCAACAAGCAAACGGTAAACCATTTCCATCCCTTGTTTTAAAGAAGCAGTTTGCTCATCTGTTGCTTCAACTTGTAATGCACGTTCGAAATTATCTAGTACTGGTAATAAATCCGTTACTAAACTTTGAGCACGATAAGTCATTAAAGATTGTTGATCTAAAAGTGCACGACGTTTATAATTTTCGAAATCAGCATGTAGGCGTAAGTACTTATTTTCCTTCTCATCTACTTCTGCACGTAGTTTTTGAAGCTCTTCTTCAGAAGAATTCACATTGTCAGTTTTCTCTTCTGTATTTTCTTCTGTAAAGATTGAAGGTTCTTCAACAGTAGTTTCTTCATTCACTACTTCTTCATTTAAAAGTTCTTCCTGACGTTCTGTCATGTCACCTTCACCTCCTATTTTTTTATATGTAATCCATTGTTTCTTTTCACAATGGATTTATTCAACATCCTTAGATGAAAATAATAAATTCAATTGTCCTGTAATTAAATGCATTAATGAGATTACTCGGGAGTATTCCATTCGAGTTGGTCCTAATACTGCGATTGTACCAATTTGATCTTCACCTAAAGAATAGGTTGCGCTAATGATACTTACATTTTCTAATCCAGACTTTTCATTTTCCTTACCAATTTTGACACTTAAACCCATCTGTTCAAAAGGAATAATACTTTTTAGTTCATCTTGCTTTTCAATCATGTTTAACAATACTTTCATTGTCTCAACATTATGAAATTCTGGTTGAGCTAAAATATTCGTTTTTCCACTTAAAATCAGCTTTTGTTCAATCGGTACGTCAATAGTGCCACCAATCATCTTAATAACACTTTCATAGTTCGAAATATGCGTACGTAAAATCATTGCAATTTCTTTATAAAGCTTGTCATTTATTTGATGAATTGGAACATTTACTAGTCGCTCATTTAATATATTTACCATTTTCTCAATATCACTCATAGACACACCAGGTGGTATAGTTACTGTCCGATTTTTAACAATACCTGTGTCGGTCACAATAATTGATACTGCTGTATTAGGTCCAATTGGAATAAGTTGAATATTTTTAAGCTTATTTTCAGTAACTTTTGGTCCTAGAGCAATTGTTGTGTAATTTGTTAAATCTGATAGTATATCGGCTGAATTTTTCACAAGCTTTTCTATTTCAAAAATACGCTCGGCAAAAATACCTTTTATCGAACGAACATCATCGTCATTAACAATTTGTGGTGATAACAGATGGTCTACATAAAAACGATACCCTTTTTCAGAAGGGATTCGACCTGCAGAGCTATGAGGCTTTTCAATATAACCAAGGTCCTCTAAATCAGCCATCTCATTTCGTATCGTTGCTGAACTAAATGAAATACCTTCCTTTTTAGATAAACTCCTTGAACCAACAGGTTGTGCCATGCGAATAAAGTCATCGATAATAATTTGGAGTATCAATAACTGTCTTTCAGTCAACATGTTTATCACCTCTATTAGCACTCTTATCTAGTGAGTGCTAAATATATTATTAACTTAACAAATCCTTTATACGATGTCAAGAAGTTAAGGGAAGGAATAAAGAAGTGCAGGATTATTGGATTAGGAAACATTAAATAAAGCAGATCTATCTATTGCCCCTAATCTATTCCGTTTCTCCTTTTGTTCACACTTACTGCTTTTAAAGTAAAAATGCTTGAAATACTTCGTTTCCTAATAACTTTCCTTTGTGGGTTAATCGAAGAAATACTCCATACATCTCGACTAATCCATCTTTCATTAGTTTTTCAATTACGTTCGGAAATACTTCATTAAAGTTTGAACCAAATTTTTCTTGGAACTTTTTTTCCGAAACTCCCTTCATTTTACGTAGCCCTAAAAACATTTCTTCTTCCATTTTTTCTTGCTTCGTTACCGTATGCTCATGAACAATTGGGACCCCTGTATCATCGATCAACTGAAAATATTTCTTTAATGGTCCTGCATTTGAATATCGAATTCCATTAATATAGCCATGTGCTCCTGCACCAAATCCAAAATACTCTTCATTATTCCAATAAACAAGATTGTGCTTACTTTCTAAGCCATTCTTTTCAAAATTGCTAATTTCATATTGATGAAAACCTTTTTCTTCTAAATACTTCATTAAAAAGTCATACATAGCCGCTTCATCTTCTTCTGGGGCTGGTTTAAGCTTGCCCCTATTCATTTCTATGTAAAAAACCGTTTTTGGTTCAATAATTAACGAATATGCTGAGATATGCTGAATCGGTAACTTCATTGCTTTATCTAAAGAATCAACGAATTGTTCCATTGTTTGACCAGGTAATGCATACATCAAATCGAGATTAATATTATCAATTCCAACTTCTTTTGCAGTTTGAATTGCTTCTTCTATTTCATTTGGTGAATGTGTTCTTCCAATCTTTTTCAGTAAACCTTCATCAAATGTTTGTGCTCCAAAACTAATTCGATTCACACCACCATCTTTTAAAATCTGTAGCTTCTCTTTTGAAATTTCATTTGGATTACTTTCAAAAGTCATTTCGATTTCTTTTTTACCTTTAATGATCTGGTTATTAATTATTTCTATTAAGCGCACAGTTTGGGGTAATGTTAATGCAGTTGGAGTTCCTCCACCTACAAAAACTGTTTTTAAATCTGAAATCGGATTCCTTTTTAAACTTTCAACAATTTCTTTTTCTAGATAGTCTAAATATTGATCAACCGGCTGACGGTCCATCATAAATTTATTAAAATCGCAGTAGTAACAAATCTGCTGACAAAATGGTATATGAATATAAACGGAAGATGCCATACCTTCTCCTCTTTTCTATGTGAAAAGCCCCTGATCCAATACCATCTAGGGTGCAGATTCAGGGACTTTTGTTGATTTTAACTTTTTGATTGTATATTTTCTTATGATATTTGTCTAATTAATCGCTTTACTCTTGTTAATCATTATTTACATCTTACTTTTTATTCATAACAATTTGAGTAAAAAAATAATGAATCTAAAATATAAAATGCCACCGTAAATAAATTAAGGTGGCATCTTTAGATAATCATTAATTTTATAATTGATGAATTCCTATTAATTATTAGTCATCCATACGTAAAACAGCCATGAATGCCTCTTGTGGAACCTCTACAGATCCAACAGCTTTCATTCGTTTTTTACCTTCTTTTTGCTTATCTAATAACTTACGTTTACGAGAGATATCCCCACCGTAACATTTTGCTAATACGTTTTTACCCATTGACTTAATTGTTGAACGAGCAACGATTTTTTGTCCGATTGCCGCTTGAACTGGTACTTCGAACTGTTGTCTTGGAATAAGTTCTTTTAATTTTTCAACGATAATTTTTCCACGATCATAAGCAGCGTCCCTATGAACGATAAATGATAGAGCATCTACTTGTTCACCGTTTAATAAAATATCCATTTTCACAAGTTTAGACGCTTTGTAGCCAATTAACTCATAGTCAAATGAAGCATAGCCTTTTGTACTTGATTTTAATTGGTCAAAGAAATCATAAACAATTTCAGATAATGGAATTTCATAAGTTAACGTTACGCGGTTTGCATCTAAGTATTGCATATCGATAAAGTTACCGCGTTTCTTTTGACAAAGCTCCATGATTGCTCCTACAAATTCATTTGGAACCATGATTTTTGCTTTTACGTAAGGCTCTTCCACTCGATCAATTGATTGAGGGTCAGGCATATGAGCTGGATTATCAACTGTAATCGTTTCGCCTTTTGTTGTGTAAACACTATAAATAACACTTGGTGCTGTTGTAATTAAATCAATTTTGAATTCACGTTCAATACGTTCTTGAATGATTTCCATGTGTAATAATCCTAAAAATCCACAACGGAAACCAAATCCTAAAGCTTGTGAAGTTTCTGCTTCAAATTGTAAAGCTGCATCATTTAATTGAAGCTTTTCAAGTGCATCACGTAAATCATTATATTTAGAAGTATCAATTGGATATAATCCACAGAATACCATAGGATTTAATTTACGATAACCTGGTAGTGGCTCAGTAGCTGGATTCTCAGCAAGGGTAATTGTATCCCCAACGCGAGTATCTCCAACATTCTTAATAGAAGCTGTTAAGAAACCTACGTCACCGACAGTTAATTCATCTCGCTGAGTAGTACGAGGAGTAAATACCCCAGCTTCAACTACTTCGAATTCTTTACCTGTAGCCATCATTTTAATTTTTTGACCTACTTTTACAGTACCTTCTACGATACGAATATAAGCTACAACACCACGATATGGATCGAATAATGAATCAAAAATAAGTGCTTTTAAAGGCGCATCTGGATCACCTGTTGGAGCTGGTACTTTTGCTACAACTTGTTCTAGAATTTCTTCTATTCCGATTCCTGCTTTAGCAGATGCTAATACCGCTTCAGAAGCATCTAATCCAATTACATCTTCAACTTCTTGTCTTACACGTTCAGGCTCTGCACTCGGTAAGTCAATCTTATTAATAACTGGTAAGATTTCTAAATCATTGTCTAAAGCTAAATATACGTTCGCCAATGTTTGTGCTTCGATACCTTGTGCAGCATCAACTACAAGAATTGCGCCTTCACAAGCTGCTAAACTACGTGAAACTTCATAAGTGAAGTCGACATGTCCAGGTGTATCGATTAAATGAAGAATATATTCTTCTCCATTTTTAGCTTTATATTGTAACTGCACAGCATTTAATTTAATGGTAATTCCACGTTCACGCTCTAAATCCATTGAGTCTAATAGCTGAGACTTCATCTCACGCTGAGTTAGTGCATTTGTTTTCTCAAGAATTCTATCTGCTAATGTAGATTTTCCATGGTCAATGTGTGCGATGATTGAAAAGTTTCTAATTCTCTTTTGTCTTTCTGATCTTGACTCTTTATTCATTTCATCACTCCTAAATTTCTCGACAGCATAGATAGTTTTGATTATATCAAAAAAATAGGGAAATATTCAATCTCTATTAGCAGTATATGTCGAATGAAGTTTAGAAGGTCTAATTAAAGCTATCAATAATAGAAGGAATTTTTTCAACAATCTTAACCCCTTTTTCAGTTACATACGTAACAAAATGGGATAGTCCTTTACCAACAACTGTAAAATAATTAAATGCCCCTAATCTTTCTAAATGATCTTCTCTAATTGCTAGTCCTTCTTTCGTGTAATCTTTTCCAAAAAGTACTGGACCAGCTTTCCCATCTTCTTTTGAAATTTTCACTACATCGTCTACATGATAGTAATCAGTTGATGTAACTTTACTTATTCCATCTTTCGCAACTTGCATACAAGTAATGATTGTTATCGAAAAAATGATGATTAGCGTAAAATAACGAACCATATATTTCATTTGTTTCTCCTCACTTATGAAATATTAATGAGTATATGAGCCCATATTGTCTTGATTAATTTTAGAATGCAGAGCAGCGTTCATACCACCAGCAATAATATTTGCCATATCTTCAATAAATGTATCCACTTCTTTTGGTGTAACCATTAAGTTATGACCTAGTGGTGACAGTACTTCATGAATTAATTTCCGTTTTTCATTCTCTTCAAGTGTTCCTACAATCCCCATAAAAGCCATTCGTTCCTTTTCACTAGGCATATCTTCGTCGGTATACTTTTTCTTTTCTCCAAATGCCATTCCTGAAGGGATTAGCGCTTTAGCAGGCTTGTCTCCTTCTTTTATTTCTCGTCCAAAATGTTTTAAAATGAAGTCAATTGTATCACTTGTTATAGCAACAGCATCAACAACAGTTGGAACGCCTATAGCAATTACTGGAATACCCAGTGTTTCCTTACTTAATTCCTTACGTTTATTCCCTATTCCAGAACCTGGATGAATGCCATTATCTGTAATTTGGATTGTTGTATTAACTCGCTCAATGGATCTCGCTGCAAGTGCATCGATCGCAATGACAAAATCTGGTTTTACTTTATCAATGACACCTGAAATAATATCGCTCGTTTCAATACCAGTTATCCCCATTACCCCAGGAGATAAAGCACAAACTGGACGATAACCATCTTGTACACTTTCAGGCTGTAATTCAAATAGATGCTTCGTAACAACTAAATTTTCAACAACCATTGGACCAAGTGCATCAGGCGTCACATTCCAATTTCCTAATCCGACTACTAAACAAGTTTGATCTTCCGTAATGCCTAAATTTTTTAAGAATGCAGAAAACTCGTTTGCAAAAACTTTTTCAACCTTTTCTTGAAGTTCAGTATCTTGTTCACGAATACCTTGAACTTGAAGTGTTAAATAATTTCCTGGCTTTTTACCGATTCTTTCAGATGCCGATTCTTTAATATGAACATGAGAAATACTTACACCATCTGCTTCACGTTCTTTAACGATTACGCCGGTAATTTCTTCCTTTGTCTGTTCACGCTCCTCGAGCATCTCTTTTGCCTCTACTGCTAAATCTGTTCGAACACTATATTGACTTAAATCTAACTCACTCATTTATCTAGCCTCCACAATACTCATCGAAATTTAACAATTCTCTTCTTAACTAGTTTAGCTAGATGTTACCAATTCTAAACGAGTTGTTTATTTTTCTTTTGAAAAGGCGAAAATAGCTTTATGAATTCTATTGCCAAATGGGACTTGTTTTGGTAAAATAAATTTTGTTCTATTTGTATTCGAGGCAAATTTCTCGACTGCATTCGGGAGGTGAAAGGTATGCCAAATATTAAATCAGCTATTAAACGTGTAAAAACAGCTGAAGCTCATCGTGCTCACAACGCATCTCTAAAATCAGAAATGCGTACTGCAGTGAAAACTGTTGAAGCTTTAGTTACTAATAACGAAACTGAAAAAGCGCAAGAAGCTTTATTAACTGCTTCTAAAAAATTAGATAAAGCTGTTAACAGCAATCTAATCCACAAAAACGCTGCTTCACGTCAAAAGTCTCGTTTAGCTAAAAAAGTTAACGCTTTGAACGCGTAATGAATTAAATGGTGTCTCATCTGAGACACCATTTTTTCGTGCAATAAAGTTTTTCACTAGCGTTTTTTAAATTCATATTTGCAATCGAACCATATATGTTAGTTTTAAAAGCGGGATCGCTTATCAAATAAGTTTATTAATTTCTCGAATCATAAACTCCATATAATCAATTGCATCTTTTCTTCTTGTAAAAATTGATTTGTAATATGATTTTTTATGTTCAGTTCGCAATCTAATTGACTCATTAATAATCTTATGCCATCTTTTAGGAACAACCTCTAAAACATATTCACCTGCTCCTACTTTCGATGTAATATCTTTTTCTTTAAATGTGTAATATAGTCGCGAAACTCCCAAAATTCCCCATTCAATACTTCTTAAACTTACAAATAAACTCAAATATTTAACTGTGGGGAACTTCTTACAGTTATTTAACCAACTAAGCCAATAAGAATTAAGATTATCTCCCATATTAGATAATAGGATATCCCAGTTTACCGAAATGTCTACATTATCAATATTTAGCCCTCTTACAGTTATGCCGTATTTTTTTAACTGAAAAGCATCAATGGAGTTCTTTTGAAATTTATTTAAACCTTGAAACTTCCCATCATTGAAACGTATACATAAATTTCCTTCTTCACTTAAGGACTTTATATCTTCATTAAGAATATACCACCCATCCAAAATTGTATTAGGAAACTTTTTTTGCACATCTTTATGAATTTCTTTCATAATTTTTAAATCGGCATCAGTTACTTTGCGCTTTACACCAGCAATAAAATCGATATCACTAAATCCAATCTTATAAACACCTAATGTAATCGACCCATAAAGATAAAAAGATTCCATTAAATCGGGTAATTTTAAATCAAAATAATGAAAGTATGTATCTAATATAACGTTTATTTCTTTAGGAATTTCCTCCATTCAGCCATCTCCCAAATACCATTTTTTGGTAAATACTAACAATTACTACATTATAACAAATTGTAAAAGTTATAGACGGAAAATTGCAGCCTTTTTATATCACAAAAATGGCAGTCCAATTTAATGCGATCGGACTGCCATTTGATTTGTTATTTAATTTTTTAATCTAATCATCATTTAATACTAAGCTTCTTACAATTATTTATTTAATTGAAGAATCAACATTTCAAGGATCATAACCTTATCTCCTTGACCAGTCTTCATTTTGTAATCAACTTCAGCAATTAATCGTATTGCTTCTTTCAATTCACTTGCTTGAAAGTTATTCGCTTGCTTTTGCCCATAAAACACTCTTCCTGGTGATACACCAACTGAAGAGGCAATTTGATTATTTGAATATCCACTACTTGATAATTGTTTTATTCCATACAATAATCTAAACTGACTAGCTAGCAATGCAACTATTTTTATCGGTTCTTCACCTATAAATAATAATTCATGAAGAATTTTAAGTGCGTCAGTTGTTTGTCTTACTGCTGTTTTTTCGATAAGAGAAAAAACGTTTTGTTCAATGGTTTTAGCTACCATCATCTCTACTAGGTCTGCATCAACTTCTCCTTCATTCCCAATAAACAATTGTAGCTTCTCACATTCAAGTTTTAAGATTGATAAATTATTTCCAACGAGTAATTTTAATTTTTCAATTGCTTCTTTTGTGATCGTTACATTTCCAGTGAACCGCTCTTTAATCCAGCCGTCTAAATTACTCGTTTCAACAGGATGACATTCAACTAGCTCTACTTGTTTTTTTATCGCTTTTGTTATTTTTTTCCGCTCATCCAATTTTTCAAAAGGAGCAACAAAAACAACAGTAGTAAAAGGCGCAGGATTTTCAATATAATCAAATAATGGTTCTATATCTTGTACAATTTTTTCTTTTTGAGCTGTTAAAAACAAACATGATTTTATGATGATGACTTTGTTTCCACCGAAAAAGGACGGTGTTTGAGCATCCTCAAGAGCTTCACTTAAATAAGCCTCTTTTAAATCATATGTTTGATAGTTAAAATCATCAATTTCTCCTTGTAAAGCTGCTTTCACGATTAAGTTTTCTGCTTCTTGAAGTAAAAAATCTTCAGTACCTACCAATAAATACATTGGCGACACATTCTTTTTCAATTTTTTATGTAAATCATTAATCATGTTTTGCTCCTCTACACTAATTTTCTTAGTATAGTATAACACGTCCTACATGAGAAGGAAGAGATTAGTAAATACTAATCTCTAATTTATATTAACGTTTTAAATAAAGACCCGGTTTCTTCATTTAAAACGGTATAACTAAACAAACATACTATGGATTTTTTAGTTATATTGATTTATACTAAAATTGAATTAGGAGGGGTTATTTGTGAATACTTTTGAAAAAAATGTTCAAAGCAAACGTAATGATTCAACAGATTCTGGCGTTGGCTTTGCTGTTTCATTTGGTTTCTTCGCAACTCTATTTATCATCGCAACTATTGTGGAGTTTGTTACGCGATAATACATAGAATCAAATGATTGGACTGCCTCGGCAGTCTTTTTAATTTCCTTCTTGGTTTCTGTTATTTGTTTTACGATATGCTTTAAATGTATATATGGTACCTTGTCCTCTTTTAAATTCATAAGTTATTGCACCAAGTTCATCAGTACGTAAGATTTTAACATTGTACTTTTTTAACCGATCAAGTACTTCTTTTGTTGGATGACCATATCGATTTTTTTCTCCAACTGAAATAATGCCAATTTTAGGCATAACTGCTCTAATAAATTTTTCAGAAGTAGAAGTTTTGCTTCCATGATGCCCTATTTTCAAAACATCTGCCTTTAAATCAGAATATTTAGAGATCAGCCGACTTTCTCCATTTTCATCTAAATCACCAGAAAATAGCCAATTCTTCCCGCCTATATGTGCCTTTAAAACAATTGACCCTTGGTTTTCCTCACCTACATAGTCTTTAATTGGTGAAATCACTTGAAAATAATTTGTACCGATTTTCCAACTCATACCTTCGCTTATTTTTTTAATCTCGACTCCCTTTTTTATAGCTATATTAATTCTTTCTTTTTCTGCTGAAGTAAATTTCGTCTTGTCACCTACGATTAATTGTTTTACATTAAATGACTGTAGTACCTCCTTTCCACCTCCAATATGATCAATATCACCATGTGTAAATATTAATTTATCTATTTTACTAATTCCTTCTCCTTTTAATATTGGAATCAATAGATCATTTCCAGTTGAAAATGGTTTTTTACGCTTCATCCATGTTTCTTCTTTTCCAGTTAACTTACCCCCAGTATCAATTACATAATTCCCTTTATTAAAAGGCAATTTTATAAGTATACAGTCACCTTGACCTACATCTATAAACATGATCTTTCCAACAGGATTAATAGAGGGATATAATAAATGCCCGAAAATAAGTATAAAAAATCCAATCTGGCAATTCATCAATAATTTCTTCTCTTTCTGACTTTCCATAAAGTATAAAATTAAAAATATTAGCACGATATAGATAAACAGAATTCCTTTTGAAGGATGTATAAAAATCAACTTAATAAACGGTAATTGCATGCATATACTTAGCAATTTATCTGACGTGTTAATAAAGAATGTCAGCAGTAAAGTTAACATTTCGCTGATTTCTAAATTAATAAAACTTAAACCAAAACAAAAAATACATAGTGGCATAATAATAAAACTAATATAAGGAATGAAAAGTAAGTTAATTATTATACTGTATGGTGATAATTCGTGAAAATTAAAAAGTAATATAGGTATTGATGCTAATTGGGTAATACTCGATGTATAAAGAGCCCTTTTATACCAAGATTTATAATTTAAAATTTGTTCAGAAGTTAAAACCAGTACAAAACTTGTTACAAAGGAAAATTGAAATCCTATATCATCAATATAATTTGGTTTTGCAAATAACATGATTATACAAGAAGTGAATAATAGTGAATTAATGTCAACTTTCATTTTTGCCAACTTGGAGAAGCAAACTAGGACACCAATAATAACTGCCCTGACAACTGAAGCTGAAGCACCTGCTAGAGAACCATACGACATAATACACAAAATCGTTATAAATAAGCTGGGTTCCTTCGTTACTCCAATTCTGATTAATAGAAAATAGATGCCAAGACTCAATAAACTAATATGAGAACCACTAATCGCAAGTAAATGCACAATTCCCACTATTTGATATTGAGATTCTGTAGTTGCATTCATTTTTGATCGATCCCCAAATAATAGAGCATTAATATACCCTTCTGTATTGGAATTAAAATTTAGCTCTACATATTTAGTTAAGGCATGACGACTATAATTTATTGATTGAATGATGGTTCGTTTTCCATTTTCACAATCCCCTAAACTATTTGGATTAGCTGTAATAATCCAGTGAATCCCTTGATTTAATAAGTATTTCTTATAATTAAATAAGTATGGGTTCGAACTTTTTAAAGGCAAAGTAACCTCACCTTTTACTTCACAAATTTCACCTATTTTTCTTTTTTGAAAAACTTTTAATTGTTCTTTTGTATTAGCAAAACTATTTAGTAAGATTTCTTGATTATGGAGTTTAAATGTAAACGTAACCTTATTACCATCTATTATTGGGGTAGAGACGATCTCACCTTGAAAATTTTGCGAGGGCTTTGGTTTAGGGGAATTCAACTTATTGTTTTGTAGGTAACATATACTAGACGTAATACATAGCGAAATAATACAAATTAATAAAAGTAGCCATTTTTTCTTTCCGACTAAAAAAATCATTAAAAACAGTAATATTAATATAAAGAATAAATTATAGCTTTTAAAAAAGACGATTGTTATTATTTGAACAAAAACAATATAAGCCAGATAAATACTCATCTTAATTTAATTTAACGAATGACAATAAACGGAGTCATTTTTTCAAGGGATTTTTTTCCGATTCCATTTACAGATTCTAATTGTTCTACTGAAGTAAATGGTCCGTTTTTATCAATATAGTCTAAAATATTTTTTGCTTTTGCTGGACCAACACCCGGAATTTTTTCCAATTCTGACTGTGATGCATGGTTTATATCAATCGTCTCATTTTCTTTGGTTTCATCCCCCCTATTAGTAATTATAGTTTGATCAGTTTCTTCTCCAATAAACGGTACATAAATGACCATCTCGTCAAAAATTTTTTCAGCTAAATTAACCTTATTAACATCAGCTTTTTCTTTAAATCCCCCTGCCAATCTAATCGCGTCATAAACACGTTCTCCTTCGTTACATTGGATTAAACCCGGTTTTTGTATAGCTCCTTTTACATCTACCATAAATACTTTCGAAATTACTGGCATACTAACTTCTTTTTTCTGATCATCGTTCTTCTTTACTATTTCTTCTTCAAGTGATTTTTTTGCAAAAACTATTTCATTTTTACGCTCAGTTTGATAAAAATTCACGACTAAAATACCGACAATTACGAGACAAATCCAAACTAGTTTATTATGAATTAATTTTTTCATTATTAGTCCTCCATTTTAACTTATATCATTATTTTCGACCTTGCTTCATATAGTGTAGGAGAGAATGTATGCAAAGGAAGGGATGTACTCATGAACGTAGGAATCATAGGTACAGGAAATATGGGCACCATTTTGCTCAATGGATTTATAAGATCAAATGCCGTGAAGCCCTCCGAATTAACTGTTACAAACCGTTCAATGTATAAAGCTTATGAGCTAAAAAATATATATCCTGATTTAAAGGTTGTTGAGACAGCCAAAGAAGTAATTACGGCTTCAGACATTGTATTAGTGTGTGTAAAACCTTTAGAAATTCAGCCACTATTATCATCTTTACAAAAACATTTCACTAAAAAACATTGCGTTATATCGATTACCAGTCCGATTAATGTTGAACAATTAGAAGCAATATTACCATGTCAAGTTGCACGCGTTATTCCAAGTATTACGAATCAAGCTTTGAGTGGGGTAACTTTAGTTAATTTTGGGAAAAGGTGTACGGCCAAAAGTAAGGAACAAATAATCGAACTTTTTTCGAACATATCAAAGCCAGTCATGATTACAGAAGATATCACAAGAGTTTCATCGGATATCGCAAGCTGTGGACCCGCATTTTTTAGTTACTTGCTTCAAAAATTTATCGATGCGGCTGTTTGTCAAACTTCAATTTCAAAAGAACAAGCAACGATTTTAGCAGAAGAAATGATTATTGGTTTTGGAAAACTAATTGAACAAAAACATTTTACGCTTGAGACACTTCAAGAAAAGGTATGCGTAAAAGGCGGTATAACTGGAGAAGGTATTAAAGTATTAGAAGCACGAGTAGGAGATTTATTCGAAGAAATTTTTGAAAAAACACATGATAAGTTTGATAAGGAAATTGAGCGAGTAAAGGAACAATTTTGATTAACTTATAAATGATTATACTGCTTTAATCCATTCGCAACAAAAATACAAAATTCAATTTTGTACGTCTAACAAAGTAAAAAACCCTTTAAGAAAAGGAATTTTCTTAAAAGGGTTTTTTATTTTTTCATTGCTATAAAAAAGATTCGTTCAGAAGTATCATCTACAGCTTCATCGAAATCTGCTATGATTTCTTTCACTTCAAATCCAGTTTGATTTAACAATGTTTTATACGTATTTATTGGAAATGTTCTTTGATTGTGATACTCTTCGAAGCGTTCATATAAATCACGATTTTCCTCTTTCATAAAGAAAACTAAATCATGTTCAACACTTAAAGGATGTTGCCCTTGCGTACAAGACCAGACTAAGCTTAACTCTGCATCATCAATAAAAAATGTCTCTTCACCAAACATTTCTTCAATTTTATAAGGAGAATGTACATCAAATAAAAATAAACCATTATCTTTTAAGCTTTCATTTACTTTTAAAAAGGTTTGTTTTACTTGATCTTCTGTTTCTAAATAATTAAGTGAATCACAGAAAATTGTTACACAATCTAATTGATCAAACCCTTCTAATTCTACCATATTTTGTTGAAAAAAAGGGATATTAACTTTTTCAATTTCTGCTTTAGCCATTGCGACACTTAACATTTCCTCAGATAAATCAACCCCGCTAATTGAATAATTCAATTTTGCCAATGAGATGGGCAATGTACCCGTTCCACAACCTATATCTAAAATTGAAGGCTGAAGCATTTCATACTTTTGAAATACATCTTCTAGGAATTGAACCCATCTTTCATATGGGACATCATTCATTAATTGATCATACAAATACGCGAAGCGATTGTATGTCATGAAAGAAGCTCTCCGTAAACATCAAGAGAAGGTGCATCTCCCCAAAGTTTTTCTAAGTTGTAATAGTTTCTTTCGTCACGATGGAAAATATGAACGACAACGTCACCGATGTCTACTAAAACCCAACGAGCTTCGTCAAATCCTTCTAAGCGTTTAACATCTTTACCATTTTGCTGAGCTTGATCTTTCACTTCTCTTGCAATAGCCTGAACTTGCTTATCTGAATTACCGTGACAAATAATGAAATAATCTGCAATCGCAGAGATTCCTGTCATTTCTAATACGACTAAATCCTCAGCTTTTTTATCATCAGCAGCATTTACAGCTAGCATCATTAATTCTTTTTCATTCATTCTTTTGTTCCCCCTGGCTTTTAACTTGCTTTAATATTGAGTTATATGTTTTAACCGTTAATGGGTAGACTGTTTGTTCTTTATCAATCAAAAATGTAATTGTATTTTTTAATGCAAATAATAAAGCTCGATCCAAATCTAGATCCGCTAATTCACGAGCTTCCTCTACACCAGGAAAACTACGATTAGGTTCAATATAATCTGCTACATAAATTACTTTATCTAATAAATTCATCTCTTTATGACCACTTGTATGATATGTGATTGCTTGTAAAATCTCTTTATCTTCAATCCCATATTCATGTTCAGTAAGAAATGCACCAACAGGAGCATGCCATAATTCTTTATTGTACTTTAAAAGCTTTAATGAAAGTTTATTTTCTTCCATAATAGATTTTAACTCTTTTATCGGCATACATTTTGCGACATCGTGGAAAATTGCAGCTAATTCTGCTTTTTTTACATCCGCACCGTACTTCTCGGCAAGTCTAACTGCAGTTTCCATCACACCAATAGTATGTGTAAAACGCCCGTTTGTTAGTTTTTCTTTTACAAGTGAAAGTGCTTTTTGTTTATCCATTAATCCGCTTCTCCTCTAATTAACGGTATTTAACATATTAAGGTAGTACGATTGTTTTATTTTCTTTAGACTCTTTATATAAAACAATTGTATGTCCAATTACTTGTACTAGTTCAGCATTTGAACCTTCAGCTAACTGCTCTGCTACATCATAACGATCATCATCGCAATTTTGAAGTATGCTTACTTTTAATAGTTCTCGAACTTCAAGTGCTTCTGAAATTTGTTTAACCATATTTTCATTTACTCCACCTTTACCTACTTGAAAAATAGGGTTTAAGTGATGAGCTTTTGAACGTAAAAATCTTTTTTGTTTACCTGTTAACATTTTGTTCCTCCAAGTTTTCTTTCTAATAATGAGTATGCATCAATCGTATTTGGAAAAATTCCCGTCCACTCTTGAAATGCTAATGCTCCTTGATAAATAAACATCGGTAACCCGTTTTGTATAGTTGCATTTCTTTCTTCAGCTTCTTTTAAGAATACTGTTTTAAATGGGCTATATATTAGGTCCGATACAATTGTATCTGGTGATAAATTAGTTAGTGCTAAGGGCGTGCTATTTTCATTTGGCTTCATTCCAACAGATGTTGTTTGAATGATAAGAGAAAAGTGACCTAAATGTTCTTCAGCATCTGAAATAGACATAATATTAACTTCATTCATCAGCTTACCATCTAGTAGATCTTCTGCTTTTTCTAATGTTCGGTTGGTGACTGTAATATGCTTAACACCCAAGTGCAGTAAACTATAAAGGATTGCTCTAGCAGCACCGCCTGCACCGATGATTAAAATCTTTTCATCTTCAATCGGATTCTTCAAAACATAAGATAAGCCTCTACAATAACCGATTCCATCAGTATTTTTACCATACAGTTTTCCATTTTTATTGATGACAGTATTAACTGCCCCAATTGCTTTTGCTAATGGATCAATTTCATCTAAGTACTGCATAATTTCTACTTTTAGTGGTGCTGTAACATTAAATCCTTTTACAGTTGAACGAAATTCTGTCATAACTGATTCTAATTCTGTTATCCCAACTTCTTTTGCAGAATAGTGACCCGAAATATGATTAGAGCCAAACCATTCATTATGCATAGTTGGTGACATTGAATGACCAATCGGTTGACCGATTACATAATATTGGTCTTTCATTTCTCCCGCCCCCAAATTATTCTTATATAATAGAATTACGAAGAGTTACAGCTACACCTTTTGGTACATAAGCAACAATTTTAGTACCTGGTTCATTCACTGTGATCCATCCTAACCCTGAATAAACTATATCAGTTTTAGCATCTTTTATCATAAATTCATGCTTCACTAATTTAGGAAGCTCATTTATTTGTTCACCATACGGTGGAACTAATAATCCCCCTGCTTGTCTTTCATATAAATCATCAGCATTTTCTTGTTTAGTACGATGAATTGATAAGTCGTTTGAGAAGTGACAAGTAAAAGAACGTCTTCCACCCTCTAAATAATCAAAACGAGCTAATCCACCAAAGAATAATGTTTGTCCTTCATTTAATTGATAAACCATAGGCTTAATTTCTTTTTTCGGTGTAATAATCTTTAAACCTTTTTTATCAACGAAATGAGCCATTTGATGATGATTAATAATACCTGGTGTATCAATTAGATCACTCTGTTCATCAAGTGGGATTTGAATCATATCAAGTGTTGTGCCCGGAAAATGCGATGTTGTAATGATATTACTATTTTCTTCACTATAACGTTTAATCATTGTATTGATAAATGTTGATTTTCCAACATTTGTACAACCTACTACGTACACATCCTTACCTTCACGATGCTTCTCAATACTTTCAGCTAATTCGTCTATACCAGTGCCTTTTACTGCACTAATTAAATGAACACCTACAGGTTTAAGTCCCCAACGTTTTGCAGTTCCGCTCATCCATTGCGTTAGTTTATTTTTCTTAACTGACTTCGGAATTAAATCTGCCTTATTTCCAACTAATAATATTTTGTTGTTTCCAACGAATCGATTAATTCCATTTAACCAGCTGCCAGAAAAATCAAAAACATCAACTACTTTAATAACAAGACAGTCCTTAGAACCTATCCCATTTAAGATACGAATAAAGTCAGAATCAGTCAACTCTACATCTTGAATCTCATTATAGTTTTTTAAACGGAAACAACGTTGGCAAATAATCTCTTCTTTTTCTAATGAAGATGGAGGTGCATATCCAAGCTTGTCTTTATCCTCTGTTTGAATTTCAACTCCACAACCAATACATCTTACTTCTGTATTACTCACTTTTTATCCTCCCATTGTAACAATCCTTGCTTCCTTAAGGATGAAAGAATTCTACGTTCTACCATTCGATTAAATCTTGTCCAAATTCCATCTGTACTTGCAACCGGAACAACTAAAATTGTATGAATGCCTTGACGATTGCCACCAAATACGTCTGTAAGCAATTGATCTCCAATCATCACGACTTCATTTGGCTTTAAATTCATTTGTTTATATGCTTTTTTATATGATGTAGCGAGTGGCTTACGCGCACGATGAATGAATGGAATTCCTAAAGGATCACAAAACTTTCCAACACGCTCAGCATTGTTATTCGATACAACTGTAATTTTAATCCCTGCATCATCCATGCTTTTGAACCATTTCGTTAGCTCTGGCGTAGCTAATGGACGGTCCCACTCTACTAACGTGTTATCTAAATCAGTAATGATTCCTTTTATTCCTAAGCCTTTTAAATGCTCAGGCGTAATTGCATAAACATTATTAACAGTTTCACTCGGTAAAAATTTATTAAACATTATTACACCTCAATATATTCTTAAAATCGTTCGACAAATAACTACAATCATTCTAACTGTGGATAAATCTTATACACATTATCCTTAGTCCAAGAACCTACCTTTTTTAGAATATATAAACAAATTACCCACAACTTATCCACCTATTTCTGTGGATAAACGAACGATTGTTCTATTTTTAAAAATTTGATACATTAAGTTTACGAAGAAATTCAAAAAACTTTTCTCACTCGGAGGTGAATGCCCAACCGGGCAAAAAATATGTACAAATTAAATGATGAGTTGTTACTTGAGTCCTACAAAAAAGCTCTAGGTTTACAGCTTGATCCTGCCTTCATTTATTTAATTGAAAAAGAAATTAAACGAAGAGGTCTAGATTACTATATAAAAAAAACATCTTAAACATTTTTATTATTTTCAATATATGCAAATAATACAAGTGAAATTAAAATACAAGTACTCTTTACAATAACAGAAAAAGAACCATCTTTCTATACGATGGCTCTCATTTCGTGAAAAAAAGTGCATACTTAGTGTAATTTACCAAGATTTTGACCAACTCTGATCGCTTGGCCAGATTGAAGTTTCAAATTTTGTGAGAAACTATTAGCTTCAAAAAGTAAAACAACTGTAGAACCGAAAGAAAAATACCCTACTTCTTCACCTTTTTTCAAACGATTTTCTTTTTTGGTTACTACGATTGTGTTAACAAACATAGCACCAACTTTAATCATCGCAACATGTTTATTGTTTTCAGAGCATAATACTTCTGAAATAACTCGATAATTTTTTGAAAGTGGATCTTTACCATACGTTAATCCTGCTTTATTCACGGGATAAGATTTAGCACCTAACTCGAATTGTGATACAATATCGCCTTCGATTGGGCTATGTATACGATGATAATGGCTAGGACTTAAATACAACACCATATAATAACCCTCATCATATTTAGCTGCCATTTCCTTTGAACCTAACATCTCAATAATGCTATATGTCTTTCCTTTAACGACAAATTTAATATCCATTTCAATCTTCCCACAAGACTCTAACACACCATCTACCGGACAAGCTAATTCACTTTCACCAGCATGAATCGGCCTAGCATTTTGCTTTAATTCTCTAGTAAACAAGGCATGTAAAGTAGGAAAAACAGTCTCTTTACTTTCATCCATATTTAAATTAAACGCTTTAATATAAGGATTAATAAAAACCCTACTAAATCTAGAAGTAGCAAGCCTACGCAAAAGACCCGAAGTAAAACGATTATTCGTCAACTCTATAAACAAACGATAAAAACTCTGTTTCATCAATGTACTCCTAACTAAAATTATATATATAAATTTATAACATATTATTCCAAAACTAACAAAACCTTAAATGACCTTACTGTCGCTGCTATAAATTGTTTATTCTTATAATATAAGTTTCACTCTCTACTTCTTTAATCCTTGTCTAATGATCCTGCCATTACAACCCTTTACTATTCCCTTTAATTTTAACACTTAAAATCCCTGTATTTTACTTGTCACTAACTGTTCACCAAGATTTCACACTGAGTTCACATTAAGCTGGTACAATTACTGATGTAATATACATTAGGAGGTTGCCTATGTTGAAAGATCAAAGCTTAGGTGAATGGACTAACACACTTTTAATATATAAATTTGCGTTAGATGAAATCAATACTAAAATTAGAATTTTAAATGAAGAATTTACTTTAACTCATAATCATAATCCAATAGAACACGTAAAATCACGTTTAAAAAAACCTGACAGTATAATAGAAAAGCTTGAGCGAAAAGGTTTAGAACTAACACAATATAATCTGGAAAATTATATGAGTGATATAGCTGGAGTTCGTATTAGTTGTTCATTTATTAGTGATATTTACATGATCTATGAACTATTAAAACAACAAGACGATATTCATATAATAGAAATAAAAGATTATATAAAAAATCCAAAACCAAATGGCTATAAAAGCTTTCATATGATTATTGAAATTCCAATTTTCCTTGCTTCTGAAACGAAAAGAGTTAAAGTAGAAATCCAAATTAGAACAGTTGCAATGGATTTCTGGGCAAGCCTTGAACACAAGATTTTTTATAAATACAATAAAAATGTCCCAAAAGCAATTATCGAAAGTCTGAACGAAGCTTCCGCAACTGTAAATTCATTAGACTATAAAATGGAAATGATTAGAGATCAGGTAGAACAGTTGAATTGAATAAAATAGAACTAACGCTAGGATATTTCCTTTCCTAGCATTACTAAAATTAAATTTAGTAATACAGAAACAAGGTATATTGACATACCTTGTTTTTTAAAGTGTTGAAATATAAATAGGTCAAACATATATTAAGTGAACCTTTATTGATTTGATAAAATAATTCATTCTTTGATGATCTAATAATGTTTTTAAATGTTAATATGTTTGAGTAGTTTTATAATATCAACAAACTCTATTAATTGTTTATTTCTTGAGAAGTTAAAGAAATTTGAAATTGATTTATAAGCTGTTATGCTACTATAAGTAAAGGATCTTAAATTAGGTTTTTAGTGTATCTTTTTTTGATGAATAAATTGATTGGAACTAAAAGGGTGCTCGACTCCTATGGGATAAGCGGGAAGGCTGAGACCCCGCAGGCGCGGCCGAGGAGGCTCAGCTCTCGCCCCATGGAAAGCGAGCATCTCGTAGTGGAAATCAATCTCACTAAACCCCTTTACGAAAATTTGGTAATTTAATTAACAAGGTATATTAACATACCTTGTTTTTTTAATTATGTTTTAGTACATTCTCAACTCATATAATGTAAACAATCTTTCATATATTAAATAACAAAGTTTTTAAAATAATTTTAAATAATTAAACTCATATATTCTATTTCTAGTTCTTTCAGCTTTAAATTTAAGATAAAATAGGATATGTTAGTATAAATGTAAATTAGAAAGTTTATGAACATAGATCAAAAAATTGGAGGAGCCGATTTGGATAATGAATTAAACTATAAAACAATTATTCCAGAAAATATTCCGAATGAACGTAAGTCCGCCCTAAAAACACTTGGCTACTATTTTTTAATATTTATTGTTGGCTTGAACTTACTAATCTTAATTGCTTCAATATGGGGTATGATTTTTGTTAGTGTTGCGGATATAAACCTTACTGAAAAACAATTTGATAATCTTGTAAATACCGTATCAATTTATTCGGATTCAATTTTTGGTGTCCTCAGCTTATTATGGCTCTATTATTATACGAAGAAAAAAGGGCTTCTAACATTAAGACGTATAAATATAAATTTGATTGACGTTGTGATCATTTTAGGAGCATACGTGGTTCTTATGGCTTCTTCACAACTTCTTGATGTTATTTTTCAACATTTCAATTATTCAATTGCTACGCCAGATAACCAAAAAGCAGTTGAAGGCTTATTGCGGACTAATCCAGTCCTTATGATTATATCAGCGGTTATTCTTGCACCAATTAAAGAAGAATGGATAACACGTAAGTTAATTATTGGTTCAATCTTTAAAAACTCGCCGATCATTGGTTTAATTGTAAGTTCATTTGGGTTTGGTTTATTGCATATGCTTGCTGGTTTTTCAATCTATGCATTACTATCTTATTCTTTAGCTGGTTTAATTTTTGGTATTATCTATATCAAAACAAAAAAAATCGAAGTTACGATTTTTGCCCACTTTTTAAATAACTTAGTTTCAATTATTGCTTTTTTTATTGTAAACTAACAAAAAAAACGCTCCTAGGGGCGTTTTTATAATGTATTTATGAGGTGTATTATGAATTATTTATTGATACTTATTGGAGGATTTTTTGGAGCAATTCTTCGTTACCTAATAGGTCTATCAATCCATCCACTTTCAAATGGATTTCCAATTCAAACGTTTTTAATTAATACAATTGGATGCTTCTTTTTAGGTTTCTTTTTACCGATGGCTAAAGTTAAATTAAAACCTGAATATACTTTACTAATTGGAACTGGATTTACTGGAGCATTCACTACATTCTCTACTTTTTCACTTGAAAATGTAGCTCTGATGGATGAAAAAAAATTGCTAGTAAGTCTAGTCTATATCATCTCAAGTTTAGTTATCGGAATTAGTTTGGCGTATCTTGGTTTTAAAGCGGCAGAGAAATTCAATAAAGTAAAAGGAGAAACCTCATCATGATTGTTATAGTAGGAATAGGTGGGGGAATCGGAGCAATTTTTCGCTATGCCCTTGGAAACTACGTTAATAAAAAAGTTAAAACAAATTTTCCTTTTGGAACTTTCGTTATAAACATACTCGGATCGTTTATTTTAGGTTTAATAAACCATTTATATCTCGATAAATCGATTTCTACTACAATGTGGCTGTTTATTGGGGTAGGAATATTAGGTGGATTTACAACCTTTTCTACATTTGGTTACGAATCGATTCAATTATTCCTTGCAAAAAAGTATAAAACTGCGTTATCTTATATCATTTTATCTACTATTATAAGTATTTGTAGTGCATTTGTCGGTTTTCATATTTTTAGATGAACCGAGAAATTTAAATCTAAAACAAAAACCTCTGTCCCCAGAGGTTTTTTTATTTTTTCAATTTTACCAACCAAAATCTAATGTTTTACCGGTCTCAACATATGTTTTTACATTACTTAAAATCATTGGCCAGGTAGATTTTGTATTTTCATATGAAGGGTGATTTTCTGGCCATTGGTCGTTTACTAGTGTTAATTTTGTGCATTCACCTATCTCTTCAAGTGTAAGTGTAATTCTAGTTTCTAATTCAGCATGATTTTCACGATAAACGGGGCCTGGATGTTCTGTATAACTCATCATTTTATGAGGCTCAAAAGCTAGAATTTCCCCATAAACATGCACCGTATGATCACCAGCTTCTCCTGGTCCAATATATTCATATTTTGCTCCGACTTCAAATGTAGATTTTAAAATACAACCAAAAAAGATAGCTTTAGTTCCTTCTGACGAAACAAATACGTTCCACACCTCTTCTGGTTTTGCTCCAATATAAAACTCATACTTAAGATCTTTCATTTTCTCATCCTCCATTTGTTTTATGTGTAGAATGATGAATTGATTCTAGATGACACTTCCATTATATACCAAAAACAGATCAACTTATTATTTCATTTGTTTTCAAGAACTTATATATTAAAATTAAATCATAAGAAAATTATTTAAAGCTAAAAAATCAATTTTAATGAGGGGTGACAAGTTGAATTTAACTTATGAAGTGATTGACAAAAATCACATTGAGTTATGTAGAGATTTATGTAATGAATTAATGACTTTTCAGAAGGCAAAAGCGAAGATAAAACCAGAGTTGTTTGATAGTATGAATTTCGAAACACGTTTGGTTCCTTCAGTAAAAAAAGCTATACATAATTATATTGTTATCGTGAAAGATAAGGATCATATCGTTGGTTACGTTTATTCAAATATTTCTCCAAAAGAAGTATATTCAAGCGAATTTGCAACTTTTTTTGACCTTTCTTCAGTCCATAAAAAGAATGTTGGATGTTTATCTCAATTTTACATTAAAGAAGAATATAGAAAATATGGAGTAGGCTCTGAACTATTCAAAATGTCAATGACCTGGCTAAAACAATTTGATGATGTAGAAGATTATTTTATCTATGTTTCAAATGGAAATGAAGACGCTCTAGAATTTTATAAACGTAAGGGATTCTCTGTTAGTCATACAATATTAGATGGTTTTATAACGGTTTTAAGAAGTAACCATCAATTTCAAACAATTTAAAAAAAATAAAAATAAAGGAGTGTCTCAAAAAAATTTTCGAGACACCCCTTTTATTTTTATTTACTATTAAAATGCCCAGTTACCATTTCTCATGATTGGTTCCACTGTACCATCTTCTTTAATTCCATCGATGTTTAATTCCGCTGATCCGATCATAAAATCAACGTGAGTTAAACTTTGGTTGATGCCTAATTTTTCTTGCTCTTCTGAAGGTAATTTTTCTCCATCCTTCATATTGTTTGGATATGCTTTACCTAAAGCTAAGTGGCAAGAAGCATTTTCATCATATAATGTGTTGAAGAAAATTAAACCTGTATTTGAAATTGGTGAATCATGTGGTACTAATGCTACTTCACCTAGACGGCGAGCACCTTCATCAGTATCTAATAAATGTTGTAAAGTTTCATATCCTTTTTCAGCTGTAAAATCGACAACTTTACCATCTTTAAATGTTAAAGAGAAGTTCTCAATTAAATTTCCACCATAATTTAATGGTAAAGTCGCTTGAACAGTACCATTTACACCATGGCTATGTGGCATAGAGAAAACTTCTTCAGTTGGAATATTAGGATTAAACCATTTTCCATCTTCACTGTTTGCTCCGCCACCTTTCCATACATGATTATCTACTAAATCTAGTTTTAAATCAGTACCAGGTGCTGTGTAATGTAAAGTTTTATAACGTTTGTCATTTAATTGAACAACTTTTTCTTGTAAGAAATCGTTATGTTTAACCCAAGCTTCAACTGGATTTTCATTGTCTACTCGGCAAATTTTGAATACTGAGTCCCAAAGTAATTCCATCGCTTTATCAATTGGTTCATTTGGATAAACTTTTTCAGCCCATTCAACACATGGAATAGCTACGATTGACCAACGAATTCTATCAGCCATCATGTATTCACGATAATTATGTAGTGCTTGGCTAGCTGTTTTATTAAAAGTTGCAATACGTTTTGGATCGATTCCTTTTAATAATTCTGGATTCGGTGAAATTACTGATAAAACAGCACCACCATTTTCAGCTAATTCTTCCATTGCTGTTACTTTCCAGCCTGGAAATTCTCCAAAAACTTCTTCAGGAGCTAGTTCATATTTAGTACGAGTAATTACATCATCATTCCAATCGATGTTTACATTTTTAGCTCCAGCTTCGTAAGCGAATTTTACAACTTTACGAACGAATTCTGCAGCTCCGATTGGTGCATTTATTTGTAATGTTTGTCCTGGTACGATATTAACACCACTTTTTACTGCAAGTTCAGCATATTTCTCTAATGATTTTTCAAACTGAGACATTGATATCCCTCCATATTTAACGATTTAATAACCTAACCTACTAAATTATAATATAAAGTTCAGAAAATTGGTACATAAAAGAGACTGACTATTCATTTTTATTTGAAATGTCAGAGAGACTAAGTACCTGATCTCCTTGTCGCTCTTTAACCAAAAAAAAGCACCTTTCAGAGGCGCTTTTAATGTGTAAATAAATCTGAAATTTTTTATGAAACAATGTACGTCTCATAACCATTAACATTTAGGAATTTTTCAGCTTTCTCTCTGTCATTTTCTGTTTGAAGGCTTATTCTTAGTACACCCGGTAACCCTTCACGTGATTCTATGATCCTTAGATTTGTAATGCTTACTTGGTGAATCGATAAAATTGTTGTGATGTTAGCAAGCTCACCGACTCGATCTAAAACGTCTACATACAAATCAAAATAACTTGGGATGGCGCCATTTGCTTTTGCTGGCATGTTGTCTCTAAAATCTTTTGATTCCTTGAAATAGTGAAAGATATCTTCTTTATCCTGGCTTTCGACAAGCTGATACATTTGTTTCATATCATCAATCCAATTCGAAATTAATGAAAGCAATGTATCCTTATTTTGAATCACAATATCAGTCCACATTTTTGGGCTGCTTGATGCAATCCTCGTAATATCTCTAAACCCTCCAGCAGCTAAGGCTGTTACTAAAGGCTCGTCCTTCGAGTAAGTTTTAACTTGCTTCACAAGATTAGAAGCAATTAGATGTGGAAAATGGCTTACCACTCCAGTAATTTGATCATGTGTTTCTTCATCAATTACAACAAAATGTGAACCTGTTCCTTTAAGCCATTCTTTTAATTCATCAATTTGATCATTTTTAGTATTTTCACTTGGTGTCAAAATAAAATATGCATTTTCAAATAAATGAACTTTTGCACTCTCGATGCCAGTTTTATGCGAGCCTGCCATTGGATGACCTCCAATAAAGCAATAACCTTTATCTGTAAGAGTCTTCGAATGCCTCATAATTTCACTTTTCGTACTACCTACATCAGTTAATATGACATCATTCTTAAGTTCATATTCACTTAACATATGTATATATTTTATTGACTCCTCAACGGGACAAGATAAAATGATTAGATGAGCCTTCTCGGCACAGTCTTTAAGCTGTACCGAGATTTCATCTAAAACTTGAATTCTTTTACCAATTTCAAGTTGTTTTTCGTTTATATCATATCCAATTATATTCACATCATGAACTTTTTTTATTGCCAAGGCAATTGAGCCTCCGATTAATCCTGTGCCAATTAAAAGGACGTTCTTTTTCAAGGCATTCACCGCCTATCCTTCATTAAGTAATATTATTTATGATTGAAGTTTTGCACGGAAGTCTTTTAACTCAAACATAAATTCTTCAAATTGTGGGATATTCATTTGTTGAGCTGAATCTGATAAGGCAACTGCTGGATCAGGATGTACTTCAGCCATTACTGCATCTGCTCCAATTGCTAATGCTGCTTTTGCTGTCGGTAATAGTAAGTCCTTACGACCTGTAGAATGTGTAACATCTACAACAACTGGTAAATGTGTTTCTTTCTTTAGAATTGGTACTGCTGAGATATCTAATGTATTTCTTGTAGCTTTCTCATAAGTACGAATTCCTCTTTCACAAAGAATAATTTGGTCATTTCCTTGCGAAATAATGTATTCTGCTGCATTAATAAATTCTTCAATTGTTGCTGACAATCCACGTTTTAATAAAACTGGTTTATTTACTTGACCAACCGTTTTCAGTAAATCAAAGTTTTGCATATTACGTGCACCAATTTGAATTACA
>NZ_NUHI01000013.1:0-47128 GCF_002575105.1 Bacillus sp. AFS053548
TAAGGGGATTATTACATTTTAGGACACCTTTTTAAAACTAATTAAATTATTTTTCTTCCTCGCCCATGAGGTATGCAAAGTGGCGTTCCGAATAATGGATCCTTCACAATATCGCAGTTCATACAGAAAACGTCACAGATTAAGTTCTGACTAATGATGTTTTCTGGGTCTCCTTCTGCGTAAACTTTACCATTTGAAATTGCAACAACGTTGTGTGCATATCGACATGCTAAGTTTATATCATGTAGTACCATAACAATTGTACGCTGTTCTTTTTCATTTAATTCGTAAAGTAAATCTAAAATCTCAATTTGATGTGTTAAATCCAAATAAGTTGTTGGTTCATCTAATAAAATAGTATCTGTGTCCTGAGCTAATGTCATCGCAATCCAAGCACGTTGACGTTGTCCACCAGATAAAGAATCGACTAATTGATCCTTTAATTCGTACATATTTGTCATTTTTAAGGCATGATTTACTTTTTCTTCATCTTCTTTTGACCATTGCTTTAACCAAGTTTGATATGGATATCTGCCTTGTTTTACTAATTGAAAAACAGTTAAACCTTCTGGTGCAACAGGACTTTGAGGCAGGATTGAAAGATTGCGTGCAATTTCCTTTGTTGGTCGCTTACTTATTTCTTTACCATCAAGTAAGATGGTTCCACTTTTTGGTTGTAGTAATCTTGCAAGTGAACGAAGTAATGTTGATTTTCCGCAGCCATTAGCTCCAATTAAAACTGTGATTTTTCCTTTTGGGACTTGAAAATTTAATTCGTTTATAATTGTACGATCATCATACGATAACGTTAACTTTTCTGTTTCGATTGCGCTCGTTGACATCTTATCACCTTTTTCCAGTCTTAAATAATAAATAGATAAAATATGGTGCACCAATTACGGCAGTAAATACACCAGCAGGTATTTGAATTGGACTAAACACCGTTCTTCCAATTGTATCGGCTACTAATACCATGATGGCACCGATGATTCCAGATAAGGGTATCAATGCACCGTAAGAAGCACCAACTATTTTCCGAGCAATATGAGGTGCAATTAGTCCAACAAATGCAATTGCTCCTGCAAATGCAACTGCACCAGCTACTAATGCTGTACTTATAAATAACAAGATTAGTCGATTTTTTTCTACTTGAACACCTAAGCTTGTTGAAACTTCATCTCCAAGTTGTTGCGTATTGATATGTCTAATAAACGATAAAGCTAACACGATAAAAACTAGCGTCCAGACTGTAATGATTTTAACCTGTTGCCAGTTCGCTCCGTAGACGCTACCAGTTAACCACATATTCGCTTCAGTTGCCCTAAAAATAGGTCCAATAATCATAAAGAATGAAGTTGTGCTCTGAGCTAATGCTGAAAATCCAACCCCTACTAAAACTAATCTTAATGGCTTTAATTCCCCATCCTTATAAGCAAAAGCATAAACAAATACTAAACTTATGATGGCACCGATAAATGCCGCTAAAGGTAGCCATTTTATACTTACTGTTAATTGATTTGTACGGTTATCACTAAAAATAGCTAAAAATAATACAACGGCAGCACCTGCTCCACCTGTTATCCCAAGAATATCTGGAGATGCTAGTGGATTTCTAACTAACCCTTGAAGAATTGCCCCAGCAATCGCTAAAGAAATCCCAGCAAAAATTGCAATGAAGATTCGTGGCATTCGAAATGCTTGAATAAATAATTCATCTATTTTTTCACCTTCACCGAATATAACAGATAATACTTTTGGAATTGAGATGTAACGGTCACCTAGCGTTAAGCTCACTATAAATGAACTAATCAGTAAAAGAAGAGCAATTATTAAAACGGAAAATGATCGCTTATTAAATAGTAGTGAAAAGTACTTGTTTCTTAATTTGATCATGTTCATTTTACAGTACCGCCTTTTCTTGCTAAGTAAATAAAAAATGGTGCGCCAATTACTGCAGTCATAATACCAACTGGCGTTTCTTCTGGCATTAAAATGTAACGAGATCCTATATCAGCTAAAAGGAGTAAAATTGCTCCGAAAATACCACAAAACGGAATCATCCAGCGATAATCATTTTTAACGAACATTCTAACTATTTGAGGGACAATTATACCAACTAATCCTATTGGTCCTGCTATACTTACAGCACCACCGGCTAGAATGATGACTAATACGACTAATGTCGTTTTTAATAAAGCTGTATTTTGACCTAAAGCTCTAGATACATCCTCTCCTAACATGAATGTATTAATCTTTCCACCAAGTGCAAGTGAGACCACCCAAGCTATTACGATATATGATAGTACCATATGTAAAGAATCAAGTGAACGTCCTTGAACTGAACCAGCTAGCCAAAATAGTACTTGCTCTAATGCCACTTCATTAGTTACTAGTAAGCCTTGGGTTATTGAGCTAAACATAGCTGCAATTGAAACACCAGCTAAAGTAATTTTTAATGGTGTCGCTCCGTCTTTCCCTATTGAACTTAACCCAAATACGAATACCGCTGATAATGTAGCTCCTATAAATGAAAGCCATATGGTCGCATTAGGTGATTGTAAATGAAAAAAAGTGATACTAAGTACAATTAACATCGAGGCACCAGCGTTAATTCCTAGAACGCTTGGTGATGCTAGAGGATTTTTAGTTAAAACTTGCATAAATAAACCAGCGATTGCTAAACTTGCTCCTACTATTGAAGCAATGATCGCTCTTGGAACTCGAACATTTTGAATAATTAACTGTTCATTAGACCCATCAAATTGTGTAAATGAATGGATTAAACTTGTAAAACTAGTATCCGTATATCCTAGTAAAATACTAGAAAAAAAACAAATTACTAATAAAAAAATACAAGCTACTAATACAAAAACTCTTGATTTTGGATGAATAAGCATTTTATATCTCCTACTATTCTATTCTCTTCTTTTAGTCTAAATGATATGAATTATCAAGTCAATGAGAATGATTTTCATTTTCTTGTTGACTTCTAATCAAATCTTAATCTATAATACTACTTGTCAAGAGAAATGATAATCATTATCAACTAAAAAGGGAGAACATTCCATGAAAAAACTAAAATTTTCCTCACTAATTGCTCTGTTCATTGCAGCAATTATGGTATTAGGTGCTTGTGGCACAAAAAAATCAGACGAAGCTTCTGGTAAAGAAAGTAAAAAAGCAAATACAGTTACGATTGAGCATGCAATGGGAACGACAAAAGTTCCTGTTAATCCAAAAAGAGTTGTTATTTTAACAAACGAAGGAACTGAAGCTTTACTAGCATTAGGTGTGAAACCAGTTGGTGCTGTTAAATCATGGACTGGGAACCCTTGGTACGATCATATTTCTAAAGATATGGATGGCGTAGAAGTTGTAGGTGTGGAAAGTGAAGTTAACCTTGAGAAAATCGCTGGTTTAAAACCAGATTTAATCATCGGAAATAAAATGCGTCAAGAAAAAGTGTATGAACAATTAAGTGCAATTGCACCAACAGTTTTTGCTGAAACATTACGTGGAGATTGGCAAGAAAATTTCAAATTTTATGCAAAAGTTTTAAACAAAGAAGAACAAGGCAAAAAAGAATTAGCTGATTATTCAAAACGTGTTGATGACCTAAAAGCTGAATTAGGCGATAAAGTAAATCAAAAAATTTCAATGGTGCGTTTCATGGGTGCTGATGTACGAATCTATCACCAAGATACATTCTCTGGTGTAATTCTTAAACAATTAGGATTCCAACGTCCAGAGGAACAAAATGCTCCTGATTTTGCTGAAAGAGGCGTAACAAAAGAACGTATCCCAGCGATGGATGGAGATTACCTATTTTACTTTACGTTTGATGACGGTAAAGAGTCTGGATCTAAGCTTGAAAAAGAATTTACAGAAGATCCTTTATTCAAAAAGTTAAATGCTTCTAAAAATGGACATGTCATTAAAGTAAATGATGTAACTTGGAACACGGCAGGTGGAATGAAGGCTGCTTACTTAATGTTAAATGACATTGAAAAGACTTTTACTAAATAATAGAATTTAAAAAGGTTTACCTTTATTGTCAGATTAAATGACAATTTAGGTAAACTTTTTTTGTTAAAGTCGGAATCTAGCTAATTTCCACGCTTGCAATACTTGCTTCTCCCGCTTTCCCTGCATCTTCAGCATTTCCTGCAATTAGCGTAAGCATCATATGCTCTTGGTCCCAATATTCATCGTTAAATTTTAAACTATTAGGGGTTTTTGCAAATGTTTTGAATCCTAGCTTTTCATATAGTTTTTTTACTGTTTCATTACCTTCTACGATATTTAATGTAAGCTGTTCAAGTCCAAAGCTTTTTGCTAAGTGGATCGCTTCTTCAATTAGAAGATAACCTGCCCCCATTTTTCGAGCGCTAGGAGAAACATAGACAGACTCAATTTTTCCTTTATGCTCTGCTTTAACCTTTTCAAATGTTTTTAAAGTTGCTACTCCAATTAATTGACCTTTGTCAGTAAATGCACCGATCGTATAATTTTTATCTTGATCTAATATTTCTGCTTTGTATTCAATAGGGTCATCTTGATCAAGTATTTCATCCATAGTTGTAATAAAAACTTCAGGATTCTCTTTTAAACCTTCTAAACGAATATTAAGATAGATTTCTGCATCTTCTTTAGTTAATAAACGTATTTTCATTAATATCCCTCCGTAATTCTTGCAAAGTATATTTTATATAACAAATAGTAGCTTTTCAACGCTTTCAAAAACTAGACTCTAGTAAACTCACATTGTCATAAACTTGTAAAAAACATAAAAAAACGCTTGTATACCAAGCGTTTAGACGATCCTCTTATCATGATTTTTCACAATTCCTGTTACAGAAATGTTAGGTTTGTCATAGTCAATAAGTAAACTTTACTAAATCACGTAATCTAGTTTTTTATCAAATAAACTCTTTCAGGTCTACCGATTGTTCCATACGCTAAATCTGCTAATACTTTTCCTTCAGATACTAGATATTCTAAATATCTCCGGGCAGTAGTACGACTAACGCCAATTTCCAGTCCTATATTCTCAGCAGTCATCCCATTATGAACTTCTTTAATCGCGAATAACACTTTATCTAAAGTAAGCTTATCAATTCCTTTAGGATAAATACTTTGTTCTTCAACTATTGAATTATTTTTTCCGATTAAACCATCTATTTCTTCCTGAGTTAGATATGCACTTTTTGATTGTAGGCTTTGCACTTTATTTGAATAATTTACATAACGAATTAGAGACTTTTTAAAACGATCAAAAATGACTGGCTTAATGATAAAATCAAATACACCATAATGTAAGGCCTTATTCACTGAATCAATTTCTTTGGATGCTGTAATCATAATAACATCTGCCAAAATTGAATTTTTCTTCATCCATTGTAAAAAATCTAAACCATTCATATCCGGAAAATACACATCTAATAATACTAGCTGCGGTTTGATAATCTCAATTAAATCAACTGCTTCTTGGTAATTTGTTGCAATACCAATTACACTAAACCCTTCTATTCTTTCAATGAATCGCTGATGAATTTCTGCAATTCTACTATCATCTTCAACTATTAACACTTCTATTAAATTCTTTTTCATCGTATCTGTTACTCTCCTTTTGGCGTTTCGGAATGGCAACAATAAATGTAGTTCCCCCATGTTCGTTTGAATGAAAAGTAATTTGTCCGTTTAATTTATGGAGTAATCTCTGGACTAGGTGGAGTCCAATCCCTGAATTTTTAGATTGCTCCTTAGTAGATATACCATATTCAAAAATCTCATCGATTAATTCCTCAGGGATACCATTTGCATTATCCTCAATTTCAATCAGTAAATCCTCACCTAGGTCAGTAAGAAATAGTGAAACAAGCTTTTCTGATTTGTTCGTTTCTAATACTGCATCGAATGCGTTATTTAATAGATTTCCAATTATCGTTATTAAGTCTTCCCGATTTATTTCTTTTGGAACATCTGCAAAACTACTATTATAATCAATGTTAAAATCTACTTTTAACTCATTAGCTAAACTTATTTTACCTAATAGAAGTCCTGCAACGACTGGGTCTGAAATTTCTTCCATAATAAAATGGATAATATTTTGAGTTATATTTGATTCCTTTGAAATTAATTCAGTCGCTTCTTGATAGGATTCAAGCTGAATTAAACCTAAAATTGTATGCAACTTATTCGAATATTCATGTGCCTGTGCTCTAAGGCCTTCTGAATATGCTTTTATTTGCGATAGTTCATTTAACAATTTATTCAATTCGGATTTTTCCCTAAAGGTTGTTACTGCTCCAACAATTTTAGAATTCACTCCAACAATCGGTATACAATTAATAATCATTACTTTTTCGTTTATTAAAAACTCTAAATCATAAATTGGTTTACCAGTTTCAACTACTTTCTTCAGTTGCGAATTATGCAATATGTCTTCTATTTTTAGTCCTCTAAGCTTTATATTATTAGGAATAGAAAGTACTTTATGAGCGTTTTCATTTACTACCGTAATCTCTCCATATTCATCAATCGCAATAATCCCTTCATGTATCGATTCTAAAATTGCGTGTTTTTCTTTGTACATCCTTCCAATTTCTTTCGGCTCCAATCCGAATATCGATTTTTTAATATTAAATGAAATTAAAAAAGCTACCCCTATTCCAAGTAATAAAATGACAATACTATTTTTTATTAGTTTTTTACTAAACGCTTTTGCCTCGTGATCGATATCCTTTATTAAGTAGCCTACAGAAACAACTCCAATTACATTGCCATTATCATCAAAAATAGGGGTTTTTCCTCTTAAAGAAGGGCCGAGTGTACCAGTCGATTCCGATACGATTTCCTGTCCCTTAAATACTTTATCATTATCTCCTCCAACCATTTTCTTCCCTATTAGGAATGGGTTTGGATGTGAATAACGTACTTCATTTTTATTTCCAACAACGATAAATTCTGCCCCAACTTTCTTTCGGATCTTTTCAACGATTGGCTGAATAATTCCAGATGGATTTTCACTTAAAAATGCTTCGCGGACTTCTGGCATATTTGCCACTGTTTGAGAAATAGCTAAAGCCTTTAGTCCCTTTTCATGTTTAAGGTTTTTTAGAAACATTTCTTGAGATACTATTTCAAAAACACTACTAATAACTAAAATGAGAACAGAAATAAAGATGATTAACTTATAATGTAAACGCATAAAATTTCTCCTTATATTTTTATAATAATCAAAAAACTCCTTTTATTAAAGGAGTTTTGTTAGAATATTTTAAGCTTCTACATTAATAACTACTTCTTTACCTTTCAATTTAATAATAATTGGAATAAGGATCCAAAGTAGACCAATTATTAAAAATACTAATGAAATAGGATGAGTAAAGAAAATACTATAATCACCATTTGATACGGTTAAAGCTCTTCTTAAATTATTCTCAATCATTGGTCCTAAAACGATTCCTAATACTAGTGGTGCGATTGGAAAATCATTTTTAGAAAGGAAATATCCAAAAATACCACATGCTATTAATAGAAGTAAATCATTTACAGATACTTGAACAGCATAAACACCAAATATTGAAATAGCTACAATTAGTGGCAATAAGTATTTTTTCGGAGTTTGAATAATCTTTGCAAATATTTTTACTAAAGGCATGTTTAAAATGATCAACATAACGTTACCAATAAACATACTCGCAATTAACCCCCATGCAACGTCAGGATGTTCATCGAAAAGCAATGGTCCCGGTTGTATGTTATACATCATTAAGGCACCCATTAGGATTGCAGTTGTTCCTGAACTTGGAATACCTAAAGTTAATAAAGGAATCATCGCTCCTCCAGACGCGGCATTGTTTGCTGACTCAGGAGATGCAACTCCAGCAATTGTACCAGTTCCAAATTTTTCTGGTGTTTTACTAACCTTCTTTTCTAAAATATAAGCAAAAAATGAAGCTAAAATAGCACCCGCTCCCGGTAATAAACCGACGAAAAATCCTAAAACAGAGCCCCTAGCGATTGGTGCTAAACTTTCTTTTAATTCTTCTTTAGATGGTAATAAATTATTGATCTTTGCCATCTCACCATCTTCTACTTCATTTTCAATAATTGTTTTAAATACTTCCCCTAGAGCAAATAATCCTACCGCTACTGTTAAAAATTCTAATCCTTGATATAGCCAAGGAATGTCATATGTAAAACGAGAAACTCCAGATACAGAATCAATTCCAATAGTAGCTAAAAGTAGACCCAAGATCGTCATGATTAATGCTTTTGTTACTGACTTTCCTGCAAGTCCACTTACTGCACATAAACCGAGAAGCATTAATGAAAAGTATTCGGCTGGACCGAACTTAATTGCTAATGCCGATAATGGTTTTGCTAATACGATCAGTGCAATAAGAGTAAATATTCCTGCTACAAATGAACCAATTGCTGCGATTGACAAAGCACTTCCCGCTCTACCTTTTTTAGCCATTTGATAGCCATCTAAAGTCGTCACCACCGATGAAGATTCACCTGGCGTGTTTAATAGAATTGATGTAGTAGAACCTCCATACATAGCACCATAATATACACCAGCTAATAAAATAATTGCACTGCCCGCTGCTTGCTCAGGTCCTAAAAAACCAGTTACCGAAGCAGTAACAGGTATTAATAAAGCGACCCCACTCATTGGCCCAATACCAGGTAATACCCCTACTGCTGTACCAATTAATACTCCGGCAAAAGCAAACAATAAGTTGTACCATGTAAATGCAGTTTCAAATCCCTGCATTAAATATTGAAAAGTACTCAAGTTAATAACTCTCCCTTCTTTTTTCTAAAACCAAATTGACCAAACAGGTAGCGTACCTTTTAAAACATCGACAAAAATAAAATAAATAATGAATGAATAACCTAATGAAATCGAAAGTGATTTTATCCAGTTTCCACGCTCCATTGTTTGAATTGCTACAATTAGGAATAAAAACGAACTAATAATAAAACCAATTTTCTCAAGTAAAAGTGCATAAAGAATAGCAGAAACTAGGATGATAAAAAATTGCTTATAATTATATTGAACTGCTTCCTTTTCTTTTCCCTTATAAGAAAATGTTTCGTAAAATAACCTACAACTTAATAAAGAAAGCGCACAGCCAAGTATAAATGGAAAAACGTTCGGACCAACTACACTTCCATAAGCAGTGGCTGCTATACTCCGACTTTCTATAATAAAAGTAATACCTGTAATAAGAAAAATGATTGCTGCTAATCGATCAAATTTTTTATTCATGTATCTCACCTCTTTATGTTCAGTAATGGAAAAGAAGGAGTGTTTTTCCCCTTCTTTATTTCAACTATTTATTCATTCCCAATGCTTTTAATAGATCTTGAACTTGTGTTTCTTGTTCTGATAAAAACGAATTAAATTCTTTACCATCTTTATATTCCGGCTGCCAGCCTTGCTTCTCTACTTCTTCTTTCCATTCTTTTGTTTCAACTAACTTTGAAATTGTTTTTTCCCAATATGAATATGCATCCTTAGACATTTTCTCTGGCCCAAAAACCCCACGCCAAATGATAAACTCAGCATCTATTCCTTGTTCTTTAGCTGTTGGAAACTCAGACAGTACATCCCCTTGTAAACGTTCAGGTGATGTTACTGCTAAAACTTTAACCTTACCTGATTTAACAAACTCAAGCGTACTAGAAACATCTGTCGAAATGACATCCGCATTATTCCCTAATAATGCTGTTATTGCTTCTGAACCACCATCATAGGATACATACTTAATTTTCGTAGGATCAATACCATATTTATAAGCAGGTAAAATTCCGACTAAATGATCCATCGACCCTGGAGCAGATCCCCCAGCTAAAGTAATATTCTTCGGATTCTTTTTAATATCTTCTAAAAGTGATTTTAGATCTTTATACTTAGAATCAGCCTTTACAACGATTGCACCATAATCCTTTGTTAGCTGAGCTAAAGGTGTACTATTTTTATAGCCATAAGGACTATTTCCCTCTTTTTTCAGGTTATTAATAATAATAGGTGGTGAGTTTACAAATAATTTTTCATTATTGGCTTTATCCTGTGTAGCATACTCAGCCATGAATACCGTACCGCCACCGCCAGGTTTATTTTCTACCGTCATAGGTTCTTTAACAAGTTTTGTTTCACTTAAAACTTTAGTGAACGATCTAGCTGTTAAATCCCATCCGCCGCCTGCTCCTGATGGTGCTACAACCGAAATTGCCTTATTAGGATAAGAAGAGTTATTGCTTCCTGTTGTTACACTACTACTTTTACATGCTGCAAGACTTACAGTGATTAAAGAAGTCATTACAAACAAACCAGTCTTTTTAAATTTCACCTATAGTTCCTCCCTTTTTTGGAAACGCTTTCTAATATAAGTATTATAATTTAATAATTCTGAAAAAAGTTTTTATGAACGTTAAAGACGTAAAGTCCATTAAAACCATTTTGTTCATAAAAACCACGATAAAGAAAACTCTCCAATTGGGGAACCCTTAGGCGGACACAGGAGCGTAGTTAGGATTTTAAAAATTGCTTACTAATAGTAGTTTCATGAGGTACTACATACGCTGGTTATTGAAAATTACTTCCTCATAACGGGTTCATGAGGTACTTTAAGCGCTGGATTTCGAATATTACTTCCTCATAACAGGTTCATGAGGTACTATAAGCGCTAGATTTCGAAAATTACTTCCTCATAAAGGGTTCATGAGGAACTATAAGCGCTAGATTTTGTAAATTACTTCCTCATAACAAAGAATAATGGAAATCAACCACAACACCCTACTATAAGAGACTAATTGAAAAACTCATTTCTCGGGCAGTCTATAAAAACAAAAAAAAGAATACGAGTCTGAAATTATATCAGACTCGCATTCTTTTTCTTTCTTATTTATGAATCCAAACAGCACCAGCTGAATTATCTTTTGCTTCTCCAATTACTTGGAATTTTAATCCATAGTTAGGTACTTTTCTTCCTGCATCAGGAATTAATGTATTTTGGTAACTATGTGAATCATCGAATTCTGTTACACCAGGTAATCCATCATAGTCAAAGATCCCACGAGATGGTGAGTTAAAGTAGAATTCAGGTGATTTATCGTAACTGAAAGCAGCGTCAGCTACTTGGTAACGAGTACTTTGTGATACAGATGGTTTACCATTTAATGTACCAACGATCGCCTCTGGGTGAGCATCTACAACACCTAAGAAACCTTCACCAGGGTGCACACCTGTCCAGTTATCTGTGTAGCTATCATCTCCATACCAAACTACTAAACCAGTATTATACTTAACTCCACGAGCATATTCTAATGCTTTATCAGAGCCAGCATAGTTTCTCCACTCTAAGTAGTAGAAGTGATCTTTAAAATCAGTACCATTCGATACAGTTGCTTTGTCTAATGTAAATCCTGGAGTTCCTTCAGCACCATCAGTAAATTTAACTGCACCGTCAACAGTTAATTTTGCTTCGTCGAAAGCAAATCCTTCAGGAGCTAGTCCACCATCAGTAACATATTCAAACTGAACTTTTACGTTTTTTCCTTTGAATGCAGATAAGTCATAAACTTTATCTACCCAAAGTCCTTTAGATGTTTCAAGTCCACCTGCAGTATTTTCATCACCAATCGTATCAATTGTTGCAAGTTTAGCACCTGTTGCTGCATCTAATACATTTACATACAGATAGTCGTAATTATATTCAACTTCATAGTTTGCTTTTACAGCGAAGCTTGCATTTGTAGCTGCTGTTAAATTAAATACTGGTGAAGTCATAGTAGTGTGAAGATTATCGCCTTTTGTACTATAGTAATACTTTGCACCAAATTGAGGTTGGAATTTACTTTTTACTTCTTTTTTAGGTAAGTTAACTTTTACGATCGCTGGATTATTTGATTTAGTAACACTTTGATCAATAACAGCAGCAATACCTTTTTCATCAATATCTTTATAATCTACTTCAGTCATATTTGCCCAGTTTCCACCAATTGTTTTTTGGAAGAACTCTTTGTTTTGTGGTGAGAAACTTGTAGGTGTTGTTCCAGCGATTGCGCCGTTCCAACTACCACCACTCATAACTGACCAAGAAGCAATCGGCTCACCATTACCTGAATACTGAGTATCGTACTCATCTGGTAATCCTAAATCATGACCAAATTCGTGAGCGAATACACCAACTGCTCCATCTTCTGGCTCAATTGTGTAATCATATGCAGCCATTAGTCCGCCCCAATATGGAGCTTTTGATTGAGTTCCTGAGAAAGTAGTTACTCCATTTAAAGTCCAACGATGTGACCAGATCGCTTTATCTCCTAATTTACCGCCACCAGCTTCTTGACCAGTTCCAGCATGAAGAACCATTAAGTGATCGACTAATCCATCAGGCTCATTAATATTTCCATCACCATCAAGATCATAAATATCTAAATCATCAAAATCAGCTAAATTAATACCTGAATTGATTGCTGCTCGTAGTGATTCCTTTACAAGATCACGTGGACCTTTTGGTGCTAAGTTATCATGTCCACCAGTTGGGCTATCATCACCATAATCAGCTGCATTCCCAGAAACTGTTAACCAGTCTGTTACTGTACCTTTTACAGTATAACTTCCACCAGATTGTTCTTCATAAAATTGTTTAAACGTTTTTATTTTAGAGCCATCGTTTAAAGTAAAATCTTTATCTCCAAAAAGCATATCTTGGTAATGTTTTTTACTGAAATCATTAGTGTACATGTACCCATCTTGTTTATCAATATTGTTATGTTTGAAATCAGCGAATTCAGTTAAGATAACTAATACTTTATCTTCACGTACTCCGCCGTTATAGCCAGCTTGTTTAGCAGAATCAACTTTTACAACGCCAGTTGGTTTGCCTTTTTTATAGTTTTCGTGTCCTTTATTTAATTGTGATAAAAGTTGAGCTTTACGTTTTTCTAATGTTGCTCTTTGTTTATCGGCAATTTTTGAATCTGATTGTGCATTAACTTTCTCTTTATATGCACCTTGTTTTTCTTTTATGTATGCTTGTACTTTTTCTTTAGCTACTTCAGCGCTATCTGTTTCTTTGATCACGCCTCTGTCTCTTAAAGCTTTTTCTAATCTTTCTTCGTCCACTACGTTTAAATCTAAATAAGGACTTTCTACTAATTGCTTACTTTCACTTTCAGTAGGAATTGCTGCTTTTGAAGTAACTCCAGTTGAAAAAATGGACATACTTAATGCTGTAGCAAGTGAGACACTCGATAATACCTTCCAGTATGATGGTCTTGCCATAATTTTACACCCCTTTTCAGAATCTTCTAACAATAAGTAAATAGTACAAGCTTAAAGGGGATTGTACAATGAGTAATTATGAATATTTTCTAATAATTAGGTTAATATATTTAATCTATTTTTAATGGATTCTTAATAATATGAATAGGTAAATATTCTCATTAACATGACAAAAAAATACATTTTCTCTTTTTATCAAACAATTTTCGAGGAGTTTTTTATGAATTCGACATTAAAACAAGATTTCTTTTTAAAACCATCTATACAAGTAGCAAAGGACCTTTTAGGCAAAATACTAGTTCATAATACCGATGAAATGGAACTTTCCGGAATAATTGTAGAGACCGAAGCATATATGGGTCCAGAAGATCGCGCTGCACATAGTTTTCAAAACCGACGTACGAAACGAACGGAAATCATGTTTCATGAGGCAGGTTACATCTATACATATCAAATGCATACCCATACCTTAATAAATATAGTTTGTGAAGAAATCGGCAAACCACAGGTAGTATTAATTAGAGCACTAGAACCTGTGAACGGGATTGAAAAAATGATCGAATTTCGAAAAAATCAGCCCATTTCTAATTTAACGAATGGACCAGGTAAGCTTACAAAAGCATTGAATATTACGATGGAGTCTTATGGAAAACCGATTTGGCTACCACCCGTTTACATCAAAGAAGGAATTAAACCAGATCATATTAGTAGTGGACCTAGAATCGGTATTGAAAATACAGGTGAAGCGAGGGACTATCAATGGAGATTTTGGATTACGGAAAATAAATTCGTTTCAAGATAATAAAAATACCCAGGCTGTTGATGAACTCTCACTTTCAAACAGTCTGGGTCTTCTTAATTTCGGAACCTATTTTTAAACATCATTCATCAGATGAAGAAACTGCATTGTTTATTTGCTCTTCCAACTCCAAACGATATTCCAAAACTTGGTACTTATTCCAACTTAATCTATTCGCCATATAACGAATCACTTCGTCTTTATACTTATTAACTAGATCAATTTGAAAATATAAAAATCCAGTTCTCCTAATAAAAAAGTCGACTGGTTTTACAATCATTTCGTTTTGAATTCCATATTCTAGTTGTAAAAATAATGATAGTGGTAGATTAGTATCATTTTTCAATTCACTAAATGATATATTCATTAAATGTTCTATATTCGATCCATATGTTCTACTTAATCTTTTATATTCCGATTCACTTAATCCAATTGCAATACCAGCAGATGAAAATCGTTTTTTAAAATAATTAAAACCTTTTGAGCCCCCTACATCGCCACCGGATATTGGTAAGGTTTTAGTCTGGCATTCTTTAAATTTATATTCATGATCTTTTGAAATACGGTCTACAATTGTCTCCGCCATTTTACGATAGCCTGTTAACTTTCCCCCAGCTATTGAAATTAACCCAGAGGATGAATCCCAAATCTCATCCTTTCTTGAGATTTCAGAAGGATCCTTACCTTCTTCAAAAATTAAGGGACGAATGCCAGCCCAACTTGATTCAACATCAGTATCTTCCAGCTTTGTTGTTGGAAACATATACTTAACACAACTTAATATATACTCCCTATCTTCATTACTTACTTTTGGATTAGCGGTATCTCGATCAAAAAATGTATCTGTTGTACCAACATAAGTCTTTCCATCTCTTGGAATTGCAAAGACCATCCGACCGTCCACCGTATCAAAATATACAGACTGATTTAAAGGAAATTTCTTATGATCAATTACTAAATGAACCCCTTTTGTTAGTCTAAGATTTTTATCACTTTCTAATCGTTCCATTTCCCTAAGCTGATCAACCCATGGTCCGGTTGCGTTAACAATTCTCTTTGCCCGAATTGTAAAAGGTACTTTCGTTATTAAATCGATTACTTTGACTCCTACTATTCTATTCTTTTCATAGATGAAATCTGTCACTTCTACATAATTGATTGCCTGTGCTCCATGTTCAACTGCTTTTTTTATAACTTCAATTGTAAGGCGAGCATCATCGGTTCGATATTCAACGTAATATCCTCCAGCCTTAAGGCCCTCTCTTTTAACTAATGGCTCCTTTTCTATTGTTTCTTTTCGATTTAACATTTTTCTCCGCTCATCTTTTTTTACACCAGCTAAATAATCATATAATCTAAGGCCAATAGAAGTAGTAAACCTACCAAAAGTTCCACCCTTATATATGGGAAGTAACATCCTTTCAGGTGTAGTCACATGTGGACCATTTTCATAAACAATTGCACGTTCTTTACCAACCTCTGCTACCATTTTAAATTCATACTGTTTTAAATATCGTAAACCACCATGAACTAGCTTAGTAGAACGACTAGATGTACCCGATGCAAAATCCTGCATCTCAACTAGGGCCGTACTCATCCCTCTAGTAGTTGCATCAAGTGCAATACCACAACCTGTTATTCCTCCACCAATTACTAATAAATCGAACTCTTTTTCAGCTAATGTTTCCTTAATCCTTTTCCTATTTAAACTTGAAAATTGTTCTTCCATTGTAAAACCTCACTTCAACAAATTTTCTAGTTGTCTTAAAAAGCCAGCACAAAAAGAAATCAATCTAAAATTAAAAAGGACCGCTACAATTATATCTGCATGTAGAAAGGTCCTAGAGTTTCAAATTAAAAAATATTTTAGTGGGTTACTTATTTAAATGCTAAAGTTGCATTAACTGCTTTTTTCCAGCCTGAATATAGCTCATTACTTAATTCAGTTGTCATTTGTTGTTCAAAGCATCGATCCATTTGCCATTGTCCGGCTATTTCTTCTCGGTTTTTCCAAAATCCAACTGCTAAGCCAGCTAAATATGCTGCACCTAAAGCTGTTGTTTCATTTATTAAAGGCCGCTCGACAGGGACATTCAAAATATCACTTTGAAATTGCATCAAGAAATTATTCTTAACAGCTCCCCCGTCTACTCGTAACGTTTTTAAAGAAATAGTTGAATCCGCCTCCATTGCTGTAAGCACATCTTTTGTTTGATATGCAAGAGCTTCTAATGTAGCACGGATAAAATGCTCTTTAGATGTACCTCTTGTCAACCCAAATACTGCGCCACGAACATCACTATCCCAGTATGGTGTTCCTAAACCTACAAAAGCAGGTACAACATAAACTCCCTCAGATGATGTTACCCTAGAAGCATATTTCTCACTATCTATAGCATTTTTAATCATTCTTAAACCATCACGTAGCCATTGAATAGCAGAACCTGCAACAAATATACTTCCTTCAAGTGCATATTCAACTTTTCCGTCTATTCCCCATGCAATTGTAGTCAATAATCCATGATTTGATTTAACAGCATGATTTCCCGTATTCATAAGCATGAAACATCCAGTTCCATATGTGTTTTTAGCCATTCCCTTTTCAAAACAGGCCTGACCAAATAAAGCTGCTTGCTGATCACCAGCTATTCCAGCAATTGGAATCTCACTTCCAAAAAAATGATAACTTACAGTATTAGCATATACATCTGAAGAAGGGCGGACACTTGGAAGCATACACTCCGGAACATCCAATATTTTCAATAAATCTTTATCCCATTTTAATTCATGAATATTATACATCATCGTTCTAGAAGCATTTGAATAGTCTGTAACATGTGCCTTGCCTCCAGAAAGCTTCCACACTAACCAAGTATCAATCGTTCCAAATAATAAATCTCCTGCCTCAGCCTTTTCTCTAGCACCATCAATCTGATCAAGAATCCATTTTACTTTCGTACCAGAAAAGTAAGCATCAATTAATAAGCCCGTTTTTTCGCGAACGATTGAATCATAACCGTTCGCTTTCAGTTCCTCACAAATTTCAGCTGTTTGTCTTGATTGCCAAACGATGGCATTATAGATTGGAGCCCCTGTATGTTTATCCCAAACTACAGTCGTTTCACGTTGGTTAGTAATTCCTATTCCACTAATTTGATCATGACGAATATTTGATTCTGCAAGGCACGTTGCAATGACCGCAAGTACTGAACCCCAAATCTCATTTGCATTATGCTCTACCCAACCTGGATGTGGAAAATATTGCGAAAACTCTTTTTGGGCTGTATGTACAATCTTACCTTTTTTATCAAACAAAATTGCTCTTGAACTAGTCGTCCCTTGGTCAAGTGATAAAATATATTTTTCCATCTCAGGATGACCTCCTTACTATAATTTTATGTCGGTGTGATTTAAAAATGCGACTTAGTATCTATTTAAAGATGAATGTTGATTTCCACACTTTAATCTCAGAAAAGAAGGAACTAAATCAAAGAACTAATATCTGTGAAAGTAGAACGTTGCAAATACTACTTATTAAATCGTGGTTTACTCATATAAGACATAACTAATTATATAAAAACGCTCCAGAATATTACATTTAATCTTTTAAATACATATTCTATTCGATAATTAATGATTCCTTTCATTCCTCAAGTAATGTATTGGAATTCCTTCATTTATTCTTCCATAAAAAAAACCTACTTAGTTCAGTAGATTTTCTCACTTAATATTAAATTCATTTGATTTAATTAATTTATTGTAGTTTATCGTTATTTCTTAGGAAATAATGTCGGAAATATGCTTTAATTTCTTGGGGAATCACCAAATGACTTTCTTAAGTAGCTACGATGTCTTGGAATTTAACTGTTTTTTGAAGAGGACATAATCGGTAAAGATACTTCAAAACTAGTGCCTTCTCCTTTTTTACTATGAACTTTGATTTTCCCACCATGTTCTTCAACAATCCATTTTGCAATTGATAATCCAAGTCCAATTCCATTTTTGGTTGAACGTGAGACATCTTCTTGGAAGAATCGGTCAAATATTCGAGGAAGGTTTTCTTCTTTTATACCCACTCCACTATCGATAACCTTAATAAGAAAATTATTTTTCACTTGTTTACAGCTAATTTGAATCGTATCATTTTCGTTTGTAAATTTCATTGCATTATCGATTAAAATCACAAGTAATTGGTGAATTCTTTCTTGATCGCCAAAATAAAAATACTTATCTTTAATAGATAAAAATATTTCTTTACTTTGAAATGAGATGATTTCAGTAAAGTGCGAAACAACTTCTTCTAACAATTCATTTAAGGAAAATATTTTTTTATTTAATTGTATTTGCCCTGAATCCGATCTAGCTAAGGTTAATAAGCTTGCTACTAGTTTGGAAAGGCGCCTATTCTCTTTTAACATAATTGAAAAATCTTGTGCCTTTTCTTCGATTGTTGCACCCGGCTCTCTAAGCAATAACTCCAAACGTGATTGAATTACGGTTAAAGGCGTTCGAATTTCATGAGAAGCATCTGATACGAACTCTTGTTGTTTTTGCCACGCGTTTGTTATTGGTACGAGTGCACGTCCAGCCAAAATATAACCAGCTACAACTGATAATGCACTTCCCAAAACCCAACCAACGATTAATATGATTAATAATGTATCAACTAAATCCTTTTCGGAGTCGATATTTCGTAAAATTTGTAGTGTAATTTTCCCACGATTTGTCTCACCTTGAATTGAAATCGTTCGATAATTCATATCACTGATTTTATCATTATATATTTCGTTTATTTTTGTAGGATACTTAAGTTCATCTTGTAGAATAATCGCATTCATACCTGGCATGGGATTTACTAATTTTTTATTTTCATCCCACATGATCATTAAAACACGTGGATCTCGATTGGAAATTGGTAAACGATTTGGATTATCACTATTTTGAATACGATTAATATTCCATAAAAGAGATTGATCAACTTCTTTATATAAACGATTATTTGTATATGAATAAATAATTAAAGAAAGGATTCCAATTATTAAGATAAATACTACTGAATTTATGATTGTTAATCGAATTTTTGTTTTCTTAAACATCTCTTCACCTAGTCATCTTTCATAATATATCCGATTCCTCTGACAGTCTTTATCATACTACCATAATTAAATGGCTCTAGCTTTTTTCGGAGTTGATGTACGTATACTTCAACGATCGCAACAGTCGTATCAGAATCAAATCCCCAAATTCTATCAAAAATTTGTTCTTTCATTAAAATCTTACCTTGGTTTTGAATGAAGTATTCTAGTAGCTCATATTGTTTGATTGTTAAATGAATCGATTCATTATCTATTTCAACAGGATGCTCTTTTCCTTTTAAAATGATTCCTTGATACTTCAATGAACTATCAATTGTTAATTTACCACTTCTTCTAAGTAATGCATAGATTCTTGCTAGTAACTCCGGCCCTTGAAATGGTTTTACTAAATAATCGTCCGCTCCTAAGTTTAATCCTTCAACACGATCTTCTAGTGAATCTTTGGCAGTTAGAAAAAGAACTGGTGTATGTACCCCTACTTTTCTCAGGTCCTTAACAATTTCAAAACCATTTTTCTCAGGCAGCATTACATCTAATACAATCACATCATAAATGTTTTGCATCGCCAAGAAAAAGCCTTCTTCCCCTTCTAACGCCTTATCTACTTTAAAATCATTTGATAATAATTCAACGATTGAATTTAAAACTTCTATATGATCTTCCACAACTAAAATTCTCACTTTTTTTGCCTCCATTAGACTAAAAAGAAGCGTTCATCATATAACAACGCTCCCCTTTATTTATTCAATTCGTACTGCTTGAATTGGTCTCATATTTGAAGTTCTACAGGGAATACCCTAAAAAATCCCTCCAACTAATAGAGAAAATGTAAATGATAATAAGATAACAGGTAAAAGGAATGCAGTAACTGTACTTAAAATAATTGAATACAGTTTTGTTACACTTACACTTATCATACCACCAAATGAGCTAAGTACGAATGATTCGATTAAAAATTGTATATTTGTTTCTTGTTCATCTTTACCGATTGTGGTTTAAAAATTTTATAATCCCTAATATGTGCAACAAATGTGATTTTCTTTTAATTGCTGCTACCTGATGAACCTCCTGGTTGTTGATTGAAATAACCTCCGCCACCATTTTGTGGGAAGCCTCCTCCATTTTGGAAGTTTCTCATCATTTGCGTTCGATTATTATTTTTATAACTTAAATAGCCAACTCCAATTAGCGTAAAAATGCCAATTACTAAATTGATCACTAATAAAATAGAAATGACTTTAGGCGAAAACGCAAACGTAGTTGAACGATTCTTCAAATTCGTTTTTTGGTTTTTTTCTACTAAATTTGATTCTAACTCTTCCATCTTGACTCCACTCCTTTAAATTCAATTAATTGAATTATGTAATAGAATCCTTAATTTTTTCTTAAAATTATTTGCCGATATTTTTAGAAATAAAAAACTTAAAGAATTTTGAAATTTTATTGTTTCAAAATTCCTCTTCAAACGAAGAAAAGCCCCCAGGATTTAAGAATCCTTGAGGCTTTTTTGTGATTTTAATAAAAAAAAGATGTCTGTACAAGTCTGTTGACTACCGAGACATCTCTAAAAATATGAAATAAATAAGTCCAATTTATAAAAATTAATAATCTTTTTATTAAGCATTTAAAATAATAATTTTTTTAAGCGAATTTAATATTACGATAACTTAACTTTTCGAACTACTTGGATCTTGACGTGTTTAGGTATATCACCTTTAATTGTCACTTCTCCATTTGATAAAGCAATTTTTGCTCCCCATCCATTTTTAAATTTTTTAATTTTTACTCGAAGTAATCTTATTTCCACCTGACCTAATCCAGATTTGTTTTTTACTTCTAATTCTGGTGTTTTTGCATTACCAATATTATGTAGAAGTAGTTTTACTCTAATTAGAGGTTCTTCATCACTTTTTACGATTACATATGCGTTCCCTTGTTCATCCTCTTTAAATTGGTCGTAGGTTACTGAAAAACCTTTTGTACTTAAGTAAATTTCTCCATCATCATTTACTTTGTAAACTGGTGAAAACATATGTCTCTTCTCCTTGCCTTATATTGTTCATATGTAAATAAAGAAAACTTGTCGATTGGCCAGCCTATAAAGAGAAGTCAGAAACGTCGGTGTACTTATTCCTATTCTTAGAATTGGCTACTACGTCGACTACTCATCATCGCTGCCAACTTATACTTTCTTAAAGTGCATTAAAAAATTGACGATGAAATAAATAAATTATTTTTACGTCAATTCTAATATTAGTATGGCTTAACTATTAAAAAATGTTCTTTCCAATATTTAATATGTTTAAAATATGATTCTTATTACATCAGACAGATTATTCTATTTTATTAAAAATTATTATAAAAAGCAATTTTTAAACACTGAAATTAATAGCTAATATTTGGAAATTTCTGTTTGAGATAAAGCCATTATTTTACATTAATACTTAGTTCTAAAACATAGTATTTAATGAATAAATATGCTATTGTTCTAATGAATTATTTAAAAATTTAAAATCAAATATTCTATTTTGAATTTTGTATAAAGTTAGGAAATTATTACAAAGGAAGAAGGAACGTCAGTTGATTTACAGTAAACAAGATGTGCTACATAATGAATCCCAGAGCATTAAAAATGGAGCTGCATCTACAATCGCAATCAGTTTATCAAATAACTATTTTATTTTGTTTGCTATTGCAATTTTAGGTGCTACCAATTATCAAGTTGGTTTAATTTCTTCCTTACCTTCAATTGTCGGAATGGCCGCAATGCTCCCAGCTGCTTTTATGGTTAATAAGTTAGAAGAAAAAAGAAAATTCACTGCTTACTCCATTTTCTTTACTCGTTTTTTTCTATTAATAATGGTATTTCTTCCATTTGTTAAATCAGAGCATATCGCATGGTTTTTTGTTATTTTAATTGCAATAATGAATTTTCCCGGTACATTTCTAAATTTAGGCTGGCAAGCATTTATTGGTGATTTAATTCCAGCAGATCGTCGAAACACATTTTTTGGCAATCGAAATAGAATACTAACCTTTACAGGAATGATTGTAACGCTTGTAGCAGGAATATGTATGAAATCCATTAGCCCAAAAAGTGCCCTTCCATATCAATTACTTTTTTTATTCGCATTTATATTCGGAATGATTGAGTTCTTTTATATATTAAAACATAAAGAGGAGAAGCAAAAAATTGAAATTTCTAATCATTATTCTCCTTTTTCAAAACATCTTTTTCAGTATAAACCCTATATCTCATTTTTAGTTTGTGCACTATTTTTTAACTTCGCGTGGCAAATGGCATGGTCTTTATTTTCGATTTATCAAATAAGATTTGCTCATGCAACTGCTTTTTGGATTAGTTTATTTACTGTAAGCAACCAACTTTCACAAATCGTTAGTTTTCGTTGGTGGGCAAAGATGGCGAACCGTTATAGTAATACTCAATTATTAATATGGATTTCAATCGGAATGGCATCTGCACCTATTTTAAATATTTTATCAACAAATTATGTATACTTATTTATTGTAAACTTTACATCAGGATTTTTTGTATCCGGTACAGTTTTAATATTATTTAATAGCTTACTAGAAGCTACTGAAGAAGAACATCGCACTTCCTATATTGCTAATTATAATTTCCTACTTTCAATCGTTGCCTTCATCGCTCCACAATTTGGTGTTTTTTTACTTGAATCATTCAGTATGAATATAGCGATGATTATCTCAACGATATTCAGAGGATTGGCAGGAGTATTATTTGGAGTGATGGCCTATAAAATGTCGCATTCAAAACAATTAGATTATAAGCAAAATAAAATATCTCTCTAGATAAAATTAAAGGAGTTCAAACTAATGAACTCCTTTATTTATGGCTTCAAAACCACTTTAATACAATTATCTTCTTTATCATTAAAAATATGATAAGCATGATCAGCTTCATCTAAAGACAATTTGTGAGTAATAATTTTCGTCGGATCAATATTTCCACTTGTAATTTGTTCATATAAGTATGGCATATAATGTCTTGCCGGAGCTTGACCCATTTTTATATTAATATTTCTACTAAAAAATGCACCTAAAGGAAACGCATTATAGTTCCCACCGTAAACCCCTGTGATTTGAACAGTTCCACATTTTTTAACAGCTTTTGTAGCAATTTGAATTGGTCCTAGTGTCCCACCTTGTAATTTCATTTTCTGTTCAATGAATTCTAACGGAGATTTCTTCCCATCCATACCAACACAATCTATTACAACATCCGCTCCACCTTTTGTTATCTCCTTTAAGGTTTCACCCATATCTGGATCTTTCGAAAAATCATAGGTCTCAGTTTTATTCATCTTTTTTGAATGCTCTATTCCATAATCGATATAATCCACTGCGATAACTCTTTTTGCGCCTTTTTTCCAAGCAAACTCCTGAGCCATTAATCCAATTGGACCGCATCCTAATACAATGACTGTATCTCGTTCCTTGACCCCTGCATTTTCAACACTCCAAAATGCAGTAGATAAAACATCTGACATAAAGAGTAGGTGATCATCATCCAACTCACAGCTTTCTGGTATTTTAAACGGTGTATAGTTGCCAAATGGTACCCTCAAATACTCTGCTTGTCCACCTGGATATTCTCCAAACTTTGCTGTATAACCTAAATAACCACCTGAATCATAATGAGGATTCGAGTTATCACACTGGCTTTGCATTCCATGATTACAATATGGACAAGTTCCACATGCTACAGTAAATGGAATAACAACTCGATCCCCTTTTTTTAGATTAGTAACACCCGGGCCAATTTCTTCGACTATTCCCATCGGCTCATGTCCAATAATATAGCCTTCTTTAATTGGAAAATTGCCTTGATAAAGGTGAAGGTCAGAACCACAAATTGCTGTCGAAGTAATTTTAATAATGACATCATCTTTATCTTGAATTTTAGGATCATCTACTTTAATCGTTTTTACATTATAATGCCCTTGATAAGTAACCGCTCGCATAGTACACCTCCTAAATTAGGTCATTTTTATAGCGTTAACTTAAGGAGTATAAATATGTAATTATTAATTAAAAACGACCATTCTTCAGTAATAAAAAAGTGAAACAAAAAAAGTGCCCCTGTACAGACTCTAATTAAACTTCTTGCTCAATGCTCTTTTTATAGGCAACAGAATGACTATATAATCATACTTTAATTAATGTGATATTTATTTAATTGGCCCTATTTAGATGTTACTGGTTTTTTTTAGTAAAATTAGCTATTCTTGAAGATTCAAATCCAAATGAATTTGATACTATTAAAATTAGTACGATTTAGGAAAGGATATTGATATGACTATAGATTATCGTTTTTATGAGAGTCCAACAGATCTTGATTTGCAGTTTGATTTTTGGAATAAGATGACCGAATCTCTACCATATGCTTGGAAAGCAACTTTATCTCCAAAATTATTTGAACAACAATCTGAGTTTAATGAAAAATCTAGATGCTTTGCTTTTGACGGTGATCAACTTATAGGTTATATGAGTTTCTCTGGTAAAGGAGAGTTTGTTTCATTAGGTTATCCATGGGTATTGCCTGAATATGAGGATACTGTGCGAGATGAGTTGTTTGAAAGAGTTTATCAATTTGCTGTTAGTGAGGAATACGGTGGAAAACTATTTGCACAGCGATTTAGAGGACAATGGTCAAAACAAATAGACTATTTCTTATCAAAAGGCTTCAACATTACCAATCGTACGCAAATAGTTGGTGCGTATTATCCACTTCTTATAAAAACGCTCCAAAGTATTCCTGGATTTTCGTATGAGATAAAAAATCAATTTCAATTTAATGTTTGGAAAGATTTAAAAATGAAGCAACAAATTCTTACTAACGAACAAGTTGCCATGATGAATGAGTATTATAGCTCAATTGAATTTGACTATGCAGTTGAATGTAAGTTAGAAAATCAAGTCATTGCCTATTTTGGTATGACATTACGACCAGATACCGGGTATTCAGAAATATTGGCTGTTGCTTATACTGAAGCAGCTATACCTTATTTTTATGATATAATGTCGATCATCCATAATGAAAACATCAATCGAAAAGTTTCAGTAGTTACAATCACTAAATCACAAATTCCTAAGAGTGTGTTACAAGAAAAACTTGGCTTTACTCCATTAACTGAAGATGTGATGATGCACAAGAGACTGGGATAAGTGGTAGAAAAGATTCATTTTAAAAAAGAGATTCCAAAAAAATTGGAATCTCTTCTTTAGCTTACCGTAAAGTCATAATTTCCACTTTCCACTCCATTGATCAGTATTGTGATGCTATGTTGGCCTGGGTAGTGTTTTCTTGTTGATAAGTTTTTGAATGAGTGTTTTTTGTTGTATGATAATGTTTTTTCATTTTCAATTGTGTTTTCGGATATTTTAAAGATTTTTCTTGTACGGTTACCTTTTGACTTTACATAATCAATTGCGAATTCGATTCTAAGTTTTGTGGTGGTTGGTTCGTTACTATGAATGGTAAATGAAAAGTTTAAGTCTCCACCAATTTCGATCTTGTCTGATTGTAATTGGAATTGGTCTATATGGATTGCTTTTGTCGTTTGGAAACCAAAAATCGTTAAAGCTTCTATATTACCTTTTTTTAATAATGTTCTACATGCATGCTTTATAATCCAATTAGTATGGGGATTTTTACCGGACCATTCTTTCGCAATTTTTAATACTAGAGTTGGGTGATCTTTAGAAATATCGTTTAAATTATTCGCTACACTTTTGCGAACATATAATGACTCGTCTTCCTTTAAGTTTTCTAGAATAGGTAGAATTGGAGTCGGGTCTTTTTTTAGACTTTTTAGAACCATCCCCCATGGTAATTTTGGACGGCATCCTTCACTTGCAAGTCTTCTTACATGTTCATCTGGATGAGTAGACCATTTTAGCATTTGTGTCATCATTCGTTCTTGGTCTTGTACAATGAACGGTCTAACAGCAAATTCTGAAGTTGAGTGCTTTGTGAATAATTCTAGGGATTCTATTGATTTTTCCCAATGATCTAAGCCGTACACTTCAACAAAATCAGGAAAAAAAATACTACTTAATTGGCCTTTTGGAAAGTTCTCTAATATACTACTTAAAATCTCTATTGATTTTTCATATTTGTTTGGAAGTGTCTCTCCCAAACAAATCGTAATATGTCTCATTCTTTCCTTTAATGTTTTTTCTTCCCAACTTTCATTGAAAACCTTATTCATAAATGTTTCACGATTAAAGTCTGTATAGACAATACTGATCTCGTTTGCAATTTTTGAAATTAAATCGTAGTTATATAAATCTTTTAAAGCTTCTGCCATATTATTTCTCCATATTTTTATTTCAATCGATTCATTAAACGATCTCACCTAGTAATGTGATTGGCTGTAAGATTTGCCTTTTTAATCTCTCAATCGCATCCTTTTTAATAATTGCTAGAGCACATGTCGCGGGACCTGCTGATTTATGTAATGGGATACTAGACTGATTTACTAAATTTATATCGATATTATTTGTTTCCATCAACTGATTCATTTCATATTGAACGCCTTTTGAACCGATTGGTAATAGATCCGAGACATATTCGCAATTTGTTAATTGCTTTAATGAATTAAAATTAATGATCTCGTTTTTATTTTCATTTAAATCCTCTAATACTTCATTTCCTACTTTTGGATAACCAATTAATATTACACGATCCCCTGAAATGGCTTCTTTTCTATTAAACGGATTATAAATTTCACCCATTAAAGTAATTCCTAAACCTGTTTGTTTTGTAGGAATATTTTCTTCTGTACTACCAGTAATATTTATTTCTAAATTGTCTTCATAAAAATTAGCTTTATTATATTCTTTAATTGCTTTTTCAATCCCGTTTATTATTCGCTTACCTCTGCCGTTCATTTCTACACATAAAGTATTAATTAAAACAGTAGGCTTAGCTCTAAATGCTAATGTTTCAACTAAACATAATTTGGCAGTTAAATAACCTACAATTTCTTCATCAACTTTTATGAAATCAAGCTCACTCATCCCTATTCCACCGCAGCTATCACAAGCAATTGTAAAATAACGATTCTCATCTATATGCATTAAAGTTAAATCCCTATATTTTGAAATTTGCACGTTTCATCACCTTTTGAAGTATAAATGCTAAAACAATATTTGCCGCTGAAGCTAAAGTCAATGGCACAACCATTAAGATAAAAAAACTACTAATAGTCTTTACTGTAAACGAATGATTCAAAAAAGCAATTAATAGTCCACTTAATAAAGTTGCCACTGGACCATTTAAAATAATTGCCACGACCATTGCTAAGTATTGATTCATTTTTTTAAATAATACGCCAAACATCCAAACAATCACAAGCATTTGTATTGCGATGAATAGATGCACTGGTACTGTAAATGGAAAACCTGAAGTAATTGCTGTAAGAAGATGACCTAGTGCCCCTACAATACCGCCGGCAATCGGTGAAATCATCATAGCAGCAAGAAAAGCTGGCAATGAATCAAATGCAATAGAATAGACTATTTTTATATTAGACAGTACTGCACTTAATGCGATAAATAATGAAAGTAAAACAATTCTTTTTGTGTTCAAGTTTATCCATCCTCTTAATTTAGTTGAATGATATTTTTCAAAAATCCAAAACCGTCGTTATACTCAATTTCAATAATACATCCATTACTCGTATAAAATTTCCAGAAATGACTTAAATCTAAATGAAGTAAATTTAAGAGTAGTAGCTTCATAATTCCTCCATGCGATATTACTATTACATCTTCGTTTTTTGATCTAATGTCATGACAAAATGTATTAACTCTTTCTGCACACTGTTTTAAGCTTTCCCCATTCGGAATTTGAAAATGAATCAAATCTTCATTCCACTTTTCTACAACTTCAGGCACTTCATTTAAAAGATCAGTATATGTTTTCCCTTCAAATAGCCCAAAATTTGTCTCTTGTATCCGATGATCAACTATTTTCGATTCTCCTATTAAATCTTCAATCGCATCACTTAATAAAGTGCATCTACGAAGTGGACTAGAATACAAAGAATAGCGTGAAGTAGGCTCAATCATTTTCGTAAACTGGGTTATCACACTACCTATTTGACTTAAGCCTTTTTCTGTTAAATCAAAATCAGTCATTCCTGCATAAACCTTTTGTCTATTTCCAATGCTTTCTGTATGTCTAATTAAAAATATTCTCATACTAATCTCTCACCTATAACAGTAAAAATTAAAAAGCATAATTGGGAAACTTCAATTGTAAATCCAATTACATCTCCTGTAATTCCATCAAGTTTTTGATTGATTTTTTTCGTTACAAAAATAATAAAAATAAACGTGACACATATCCCAATAATAATAGCTATTTCATTAATTAATACACTACTTACACAAATGAGTATCACGTATGCAATTAGAACAAATAATGAATTAGATTTTTTAGCTTCGATTATAAATTGACTTCCAAATCCTTCATTTCTAGCATAAGTACTTATGCTACATGTGAATAAGGCAATGCATCTTCCAATTATCGGAAATAAAAAAATAGCAAATGTTGAACTCTTGGATAAAAATAACCAATCTCCTAAAAATAAAACAATTAAGGAAATAACCCCAAATGCGCCAATGCGACTATCTTTCATAATTTCTAGTATTCTTTCTTTTGAACGATAACTAAAAATTCCATCTGACGTGTCAGCTACTCCATCAAAATGTAATCCACCTGTTAAGAATAAATAGACTAATAGAATAAGAAATGCATTGGCTTCTTTGTCCAAGACTAATGAAATTCCAGTATTCAAACTAACAAGTATTAAACCAAATAACACACCTATTAATGGAACCAATCTAATTCCTTTTCCTAGTTCGGCTTCAATAAAATCATAATTTTTAACCGGGATGGTTGAAAAAAAACTGAGGATCATTTTAAATCGATTCATATTGGTACTCCTACTTTATTCTTAATGGTATACCAGCTGTAACGAGTATAACTTCTTCTGCTCTTGCAGCAATTTTTTGATTTATACGCCCAGCAATATCTCTAAAAATCCTGCCTAATCGATAAGATGGAACTAGCCCATATCCTACCTCGTTCGTTACAATTATTAATGTCTTACTATACTGATCACACATGTCAATCAACTCGTTCACTACAACTTCTATATCTAACTCTAGCTTGTTTATTTGCTCGTTATTAATCGTTTCAAAATCAACATCAGTATAATGATCAAACATTAAATTTGTCACCATAACTGTCATACAATCTAATAATACATACTTCGATTGTATAAATTCTTCATGCGTTTTTAGTTGATTAAAATGTTTATAGCGCTCAATGGTATGCCAATTGTTCGGACGATCATCTTGATGTCTTTTAATTCTTGTATTCATATCTCCATCAAACGGGATTGCTGTAGCAATATAAACTACATCATTTGCGGTTGTTTGTAACTCCTTTATTCGTCTTTCTGCATAGGAACTCTTTCCACTACGAGCCCCACCAATAATTAGAATCAACGCCTTCACCTCCACGTATAAAATAATTTACCTAATTAAAGGACCGCAATATCTTGTCCTAATTATCCTAACTCTCCAAGTACAAATAAACCAACTAACAAAATGATTATTAATATAACTGAACCAATTATTTTCTTCATACTAGGTCTCGAACCATCTTTTAAAACTCTTAACCCAAGTGGTACAAGTGCAATGCAAAGTGCCAATGTAGCTACAATTGAAAATGGAGTTGTACCTTTTAGTACGCCTAGTGGTAGTGAACTCATAAGTCCTAACATTATAGAGCGAATTAACCCCATTACTCTAGCTCGATATGAACCAATGGCTAAAATAATCCAACCAAACATAATTAATGGGGATAGGCTATGGAATATATGAAACGCTCCGTAAGATTGCGCCATTACTTTTGTTGTAGAATCAACACCTTGAATTCGTACAAGCTGAAAAGCTAGATGATCAATTCCTGCATGAAAAGTACGAGCAAAAAGGCCAAATATCGCAAAACTTCCTCCCCATACTGCCCAATTTGGCTTTTTTATACTGATTAATCTACAAAGTGAGATAACTGCTGGCCACAATAAGACATTCCCAGCAATAAAGAAACTATAAGATAAAAATAGTAAAGTTGGATGAGCTTTGTATGCTTCAAGTTGATCCGGAAAGAAGAAATGAAATCTACTTCTTAAAATGACACCTGTAAGCATAAAAATTGGCCCTAATATTAGAGAGGTCCCACCTAACCAACGACCTGGAAACCAATTATCTTTTACTCTTTCATTCATAATCCTACTCCTTTTATTCAGTTCATTTCTATCATAATTCATTTTTAATAAAAATGAGCATAAAAAAGAAGGTCTCTTTAATAAAAATTAACCTTCCTTTTCGCTCTTCTCAATTCAAAACAACTTTCATCTTTTATAAACTTTACTTCCTATAATATGCACATTTACTTTTATATCTTTTATCGAATTAGTATCAACATCATTCAAGGCCCTTAAATCCCATTCTTTTCGATTAAATCGATAAGGCTTTTCCGAAATATTTAAGAGATCGGCATGAAGCTCTTCTCCTTTTTTCATTGTCTTTATAATTTCTGTTTTCATTTTATTTCTGATTTTAGAAGCAATTTTCTTTCTACTTAAATTATTTTCGTTCTGTACAATAGCTACATTTGTTTTTATATTTATAATATACTTTGGCTTCTTACCACCTTTTATGACTTTAACTGAACCATTTGAGCTTCTAATTTCTATATTCAATTTATCTTTTTCTAGTATTAGTGGCAAATTATAATTTTTTTGCTGCAAATAATCCAGTGATTTTATATCTTTTAATTTTACTTGACCTTTATATTTTTGCTGCGAGATTACATATGCGCCATTAATATAGGCTATCTTATCCTCTTTTTGCTCATTAAAATTCTTATCTTCAATATCTAGTGATGGTATCAATACTGTTCCTACTGGCTGAGTATATCTTGAAATAAAGTTATGAAATTGCATACTTAAAAGAATTAGGCTACCTCTGCTCTTTTCAGCAGGGTTATTCACTACTGTATATAAAAAGGGTAAATTAAAAAAACTTTGACTTAACAAGATTTCTTTAATTTCCAACTCGGTACCATAGAACCACATTGTGTATCTTAATAACGGTCTTCCGCTAATAAATGAATTGACATCTTTCATTTTTTTTTCTATTACCGATTTACTTAAGATGACACTGTTAACATGACCAAAATATAAAGGTATTGGTGATTTTGATTCCAATTTAGTAAATGCTGACTGTATACTTTTTCCTGTTGCTTGACCGATTAATGGAGGAGCAGGTACTTGTAATGCCCCGCTTTCTTGCTTCGCTATATTCGAAAAGTTAAGCGCTTGAATTGTTACAATATACTGATTGTCCTTATAGTCAATTCCAAAACTCGTCACCAAAGTTTGATCAATAATCGTTCGCTCTCCCCAGCATCCTGTTAAAGTGAATAAATAAAAGACCATCTGTATGATGATTAGTAATTTTTTCATCCTATACATCACTCCTTTTGACGGTCTTTATCAATTGGATTGAAAGCTTGATGTCTTGTCTTCTTATACTTTTGCGGCAACTTAAAAACTACATTTAAGAAGTCAGATAGTTTCGGAACTGATAATAAAGTTATATACGGTTGACCAAAGCTTTCTAACGAAACAATCATCGTACTAATTAGAAAAAAGCCAGTAAAAAAGCCAATCAACCCTAAAATAGACGATAAAAATAAAACAAAAAAGCGTAGGATTACAATATTTCCTGATATATTTTGATTAATTAATGTATAGCCTGAAATAACAGTTAAAGCTATTACGACAAGCATAGAAGGTGATGTTAATCCTGCGCGTATCGCGGCATCACCAATGAATAGTCCTCCTAAAACAGCTACAGTTTGTCCTACTGCTTTCGGCAAGCGTATCCCAGCTTCTTTAAATAATTCAAAAAATGCTAGCATTAAACAGGCTTCTAATGGTGCTGAAAATGGTAGTCCATTCCTAGCCATACCAATCGTGGCAAGTAATTGATAAGGTATTTGATCTATATGAAATGTCACTAATGCAATATAAAATCCCGGTAGGAAAATGGTTGTTGCAATAGCAATAATTCTAAGATATCTAACTACGTTAATATAATAAAAGCTCGCATGTATATCTTCAGGTGAATAAACAAGTTGATTTAAATTGGTTGGTCCTAATAAACATGTTGGATTACCATCAACAATTATGGCAAATCTTCCTTGATTTATTGATTGTACAACGAAATCGGGTCTACCTATATTATCTATTAGTGGAAAAATTGAAAATGGTTGATCATATAGTGCCTCCTCAATTTCATAGCTACTTACAATTACGTCTTTTTTTATTGAGTTAAGTCGTTGCTTTGCATCAGATAGAATCGAAGGATTAATAATATCTTCCATATAAACTAATAGAACTTTCGTTCGACTTCGTTCACCGATTGTAAATTCGACACTTTTTAATGTAGAGGTCTTAAGCCTTTGACGAATTAATGCCATATTATCGGAAATATTTTCTACAAATCCATCTCTTGGGCCACGAATTGAATTTTCTAAATTAGATTCTTCTGGATTTCGTTTTGGTGGATTCGCTACTTGTATAAAGAATACATCATTTAAATACGAACTAAATATGACTAAATCTCCAGAAAATAAATTTTCTTCAACTTCCTTTTTAATATTTGATATTTCTTTCAACGTTTTAGTCTCGACTAAGTTACTTAATAACTCAAAATTGAATTTCTCTTCTTTCTTAATCACATTAAAGATATCATTAATGATTTGATTACTAAATTGAGTGTCAATCAAATTTGGACAAAACATTATAATGACAAAATGCGAGTCTTCTCCTTCCTTATATGATTTCGTTCTGAAATCTATATCCGATGAATGATTAAAAGACTCCATAAATTTTAATAAATTAAGGTTTTCTAAAGTTGTCGAATCTTTAGTCATGCTGAATCACCTTTTAATTTTGAAATAACTAAAAATATTAGCATGGTACACAATAAAAAGATTAAATTTATTGGAAAATAGTAGTATTGTAAAAAGTTATAAAATGACGATGCATTCCAGGGAATCATTACTGCTACTAATAAAAAAAGGGACATTACTGGTAAACTCCACTTTTTTCTTCCACTATAATTGATGATGTAATTTACAATATATAGATTTAAACTGATCCGAATAAATGCACCTGACAACCACTGAAAAATTGATAAAAAATCCAATCTAGTAATATTCATTCCTAACGTTAGAAGTTTCCATTGTTCATAAACTGGATTTCTCATTTTTTCTGCCTCAACAGGTCCAAACTCCATAATCGCTCCTGTCAGTGGCCCTAGGATTAACATTAATAATATAAAACTTACAATCATTAACCATTTTACTTTTACTTTATCTTTTAAAAAGGAATTTAAGAATAATATGAAAATGATTTCAAAAAATCCTGAGCAAGTATATACAAAACCATGAAAAAAATCATGATATCCTTTTTCGAAAATAGGAAATAGTAAACTATAATTTTTGTTCTTATCGTTCCCTATACCGACTAAAAAACCAAACAGAACAACTGGTGGTAAAATCAAAAATGCAATCGTACCAATAGTACGAATTCCTTTAAATGCCGCATAAAAGCAGATCATTAAAATTAGAAACGCTACAATAATATCCGGAATATCTTGGGTATAATTTGTATTTGCCCAAATAAGGGTAAATCGAAAGGTAACAAAAGCTGATAATAAAAAGTAGGCAACAAAGATGGTGGATAGTATGTACGCTATCGGTTTATACAATACTTTAAACATCACAGATAAAATATCTTCATTTTTAAGCGTTTTATACAAATAAAAAACTAAAGTTGTCCAAATCACGAAAGGGAGAATACTAGCAACAACCGTTACCCATGAATCTCTATGAGTAGATGTCAAAATACCTGGAACGATAAACACATGCAACATAAATCCGGTAGACATAATAATCAAGATATAAATATGAGTTGAATATATAAACTTTTTATTCATAAAAAGTCTCCCTACAAATCCTTTATTTCTTTAAATTAACCTGAAGTGAATTTTATTATGTATAAATTTACCAATGAACTAAAATAAAAAGCCTTCTCCTATAAAATAATCCGGAGAAGGCTGCTTAAAATTCTTATAAAATCTTTTACACTTTATTACTTGTTTAATCCTAACTCTGTTAAGATACTATCTAATGTAGCACCTTTATATGATTTTTTAGCTTTAGGAGGATTTGGAACTGTTGAATTTTGTAATCCAAAGTTCTTAACTACATAATCCATATCTTTTGCATCAACTACTTTATCAAAATTGAAGTCAGCAGATGCTTTGTTTGTACCCCAGTAAGTTTGTACAGCTAATGCATCGAGTACGTCGATTACATCATCTTTATTTGCATCACCAGCAGGAGCCACATCCAATAAATAGCGCAATTGCTTACCGATTAAATCACCACGGATATTATCAAATAAATTATCCATTGTTTGATTCATTGTAAAGTGACCTGGTACATCAACTGATAATGTATAAGGTTTACTGTCTAATTTCACACCATCGAATGCATAATCACCTTGTTTTGATGTGATTGGTGCTTGTAAAACAGTTTTACCATCATAAGATGTTAATGTAATTTTCGCACCTAATTTACTTTGATCGATCGCATAGTTTGTTTCACCTGTTAAAGGATTTTTTGCACCTTCTACTTGAAGTGTACCTGACAGTTTTGAAACTGTTGGTTTTACATTGTAACCTTCAATATAAGTGTAGACATTTTTCGTTTCAACATTTGATGTATCAATTGTAGATGTACCGTTACCTGAGAAGTTAATTGCTGAACCTGTTGTAAATGATTTAACTAATGTTTTAATATCGAAATTAAATAATTGAGTGTCTTCTGGTAACTTAGCAGAACCTGAGTAAGTAAAAGTAAAGTCATATTGCGTAATATAATCCCAAGTAGTAGGAGATGTTTTTACTGTAACTTGTGCATCCCCATATTTTTTAACTTCATCATTTACTAGAATATTGTCAATGATTCCTTGATTATTATTCAATTGAAGCGTTAATTTAGTAGTTTTTAAGTTACTAATATTATTTGCTTTTACTGAGTAGTTTACAGTATCACCAGGTACGATATTTTGCTTATTCGCTTTTAAGTAGTAATACGGAGTTGTATTTTTTACAAAAGAAATTCTAATTTGAGCAGTTGGATTTAGCGCTGCATCCATTCCATAGAATGTTAATGGTAATACAGAATATTTACTATCAACTAAAATTTGATCCGTATAATCCCCATTTTTATCTACGTTAATAGGTAATGATGGGAAGAAAGAATTATAAGTATAAACAATTGTGTTATCTGATTGATCAGCTTTAATACCGTATTTTTTCGCTTCTTCAATTTCTGGATCATTTACGTTAATGTTGAAGTCGTATAACATTTGTCCATTTTTATCTAGTTGACTATCACTATACTCGATAACCTTTTGATCTAACTTGTCAAAGCTTGAAGTCATATTCGGAACAGCATATTCCAGCATAAAGTCTCTAGCTTCAGCAAATGTTTTTCCACTTTCACTCACACCAACTAGTCTTAATTTGTAATGTCCTGGTTTAATTAATTCATATTTACTGCTAATTGGGTTTTTCGCATCTCCAGTATATGGGAAGTAATATCCGCCAACAAGTCTACCGATATTGTAAACGACACCTTCTTTTATTACTGAAGTATTAAATGAACCAATAATACCTAAATCTTGACCAGTTGTTGGATCCTGTACGACAACATCTAATGATTTCATATGTGTTTTTATAGAAACACTTCCATCAATAAATGGGTACGCATAAGTTGGATTCGTAATTTTATTTGAATAAAGTGGATTGATTAAATTAAATGATTGGATCCCCTCTTCAACTACACGAACACCAAACGGAATTTGATATTGCTCAGTTGAATCCTGAGTATTCGTGAATGTAACATACCCTTCATAAGTTCCTTTTTCAGCAGTTTTTGGAATGTTTAAATTAAACTTAATTGATTTTGAACTAATTCCATTTAACTTCACTGATGTAGGTCCTGAAAGTGTAACATTATTCGAAGCTGCATCCTTAGATCCTCTTAATCCAGTTTGATATTTCACGTCAACACTAAATGTTTTTGTTTTTTCACTACGATTCTTTAAAGTAACACTACGAGAATCTGCAATATCATTATTATCAAATCCGTATGAACCAAAGCTCATCCCACCTGTTAACTCATTAATTAATTTTTCTTTGCCGTTTACGATCGTTGGTGTTTTATCAACCACTTCTAATTCTACATTTGAATGAATTGCTTCATATGCATCTACACGTCCACTACCTACTTCAAATACACTATAAGCTTTTGATAATGGATCAGCAGTATTCATTAAGATTGATTTTATATCTTCTGGTTGTAAGTCTTTATTTGATTGAAGTAATAGGGCAGATACACCTGCTACATATGGTGTTGCCATTGATGTTCCAGACATACGCTCATATGCATACTTATAATCTTCAGGCTTTGATCCATCGCCTGTTTTATTATTTACATAAAATGGTACACTTGAAAGAATTGAAACACCCGGAGCAGTCACTTCTGGCTTGATATCATAGTTTACACGTGATGGTCCCCTTGAACTAAACGTCGCTAATTCATCTGAAGCTGTTTGTAGGTTAGTATAATCACCAAAAGAAACTTCATTTCTACCTGCTTTAACCGCTGCTGTGATTTTTAATCCCGCTTCATATGATACTGAGAATGAAGGAATAGCATCGACCGACTCACCTAAAAATGCTTGGATTGCTCCTTCACTTTGGTTATCAATATTATTAGCCATTAATACACCTACAGCGCCAGCTGCTTTTGCATTTTTAATTTTATCAATTAAAGCAATCGTTCCACGTTGAATGTAAGCAATCTTGCCTTTTAAATCTTTTCCTGTAAAATCAGATGGATTTGCTAAACCTACATCAACAAGTTGATAGGTTTTACCTTTTAATGTCGTTAAATTATCGGAGTAGTTTTGAGCTAATTGTCTAAAGTTGTATTTGTTTCCATCCTGTGTTCCGTTAAATTGATAAAGATCAATTGCAACAGATGAAGCTCCGACAGTTAATGCTAATGCAGCCGCTCCCGGTGAACCTAATGTGTCCATTTTGTCTCCATCATTTCCTGCAGCTACGACAGTCGTTACACCACTTAATACAGCATTGTTAACCGCGATAGAAGTTGCATAAAGTGGATCATTTAACGACGCACCTAATGACATATTAATAACATCCATGCCATCTTTTACTGCTTTATCAAGACCAGCGATAATAGCTTCGCTTGTTCCAACCCCACCAGGTCCAAGTACACGATATGAATAAATATCAGCTTCTGGTGCTGCACCCACCTGTTTGTATTCACTATCTGAAGCACCACGTCCACCAATGATACCTGCTACGTGTGTACCATGCTCAGTATAATAATCAGCACCATTTGCAGAACCTGGTTTACCAGCTTTTACCCAATCAGCATATGTAGTCTCCATTGGATCATTATCATTATCTACAAAATCATATCCACCTTTGAAAGCGCCTTTTAAATCTGGGTGGTTGTAATCGATACCTGTATCAAGAATACCAACTTTAATGCCCTTTCCTGTATAGCCTTCAGCATGTAGCTTATCCAAGCCGTCATATGGCGTATAGTTTGCTACTTTAGACTCGTCTGCTTTTAACTCGCTATTCTTATCTGATTCCTTTGGAGGGTCAATAGTGAACTTCTCGTTACTCCAAACAGTTTTAACTGCTTTTGATTTTAATAGATTCTTAATTTGATTTGCTGGTAGACTCATTGAAACGCCATTAAAGGCATTTTTATATGAATGTTTAATTTTAAAATCTACCTTTTTATTATTTTCATCTTTAAGAACTTGTCCCACTTCTGCAGTAAAAGTAGCATGATCTTGATCAACTAATTTCCCTGCTTGTGTCTCAGTTAATGATTTACCTTCTACTTGCGCCTCAATTTTGGCCACCTTCGCAGGTTTATTTGCAAACTCTACAATAACTGAGGTTTGTTTTGTAGTTGTTTGATCTATGTCTGATGAGATTTGAAGCCCTGTCGATTCATTCGTTGAAATTTGTTTTAAAGCAGCTCGTTGCTGGGAAGTTAAATTTGCAAGTATTGTTTCTGTCTTCGTTTTCCCTGCTGCCTTTGAAACATTTGTTACATGTGCAATCGGTGCAACAACAACACTAGATGATAGAGCTAATACGGTAAAGCCTGATACAAACTTACTTTTCTTTACTCTTTTCCCCATTCTTCTTCCTCCTGGCTTTTATTTATCTAAAGTAAAATTCAATGAAGTTCTATGATTTATAAAATAGTAAGCTACTTTTTATCTTCATACATACCTCTTTACATCAAATTTACTTTCTACATTTATTATCATTTTTTTCCAATTTTCGGTCAATTGGGTTATCCCTCCCCTAATTTACCAAAGTTTTAAATTCTTCCTCTCTACATTCGACAAAATTCCTCTGAATTCACCCGTGAAAAACAATCGAAATAACCCAATTTTTCTATCATTTTAAAAGAATTAGCCAGCCCTTTGAAAACGCTTACTATTTTTAATTAAACTTTAATAGTTCTAAATAAACCCCGAAATGATAGCTTTTTTTACTTATTGAACACGATAAAACTATTTTAGAATATTTTTAATTCATCATTTATTAAGTCTGCTTTTCATAAAAATAGTCAATAATCAACACATTTTTTTGATGAAAAGTAACTACAGAGTGATGGGGGAGTTTGCTTTAAAAGGTAATGAGCAAAGAAGAAAGTGAACGTTTTAGGGGCAGTCTACGCGAGGCTATTTTGACTTCTCAGTTTGTGCTTTTCGATTGTTTCTTTGGACTTTACTTCTGTTTATGGGCAATTTATCTTTTTACTGATCCATGCTATTTCACTCAATTTATTTAATATGAATGGCTTTATTGCAGTTCCACCGATTTTATTTGCAGATTTGATTATTTTAATTGCAGATTTCGCTTTTTTAATTGAAGTTTTGACTATTTTATTTGCACTTCACAACTTCTTTCTACAACCTTAAAAAGGGAAGCCAGAATAACTGGCTTCCCTAATCTAAATCTTTTATTATTTGTCTAAACCTAACTCTTTTAAAATACTATCTAAAGTTGCACCTTTATAAGTAGTTTTTGGTTTTGGCGCATTATCAACAGTAGGATTTTGTAATCCAAAGTTTCGAACAACAAAGTCCATATCCTTTTTATCTACTACTTTATCAAAGTTAAAGTCTGCTGTAGCTTTATTAGTACCCCAATAAGTTTGTACAGCTAATGCATCTAAAACATCGATTACATCATCTTTATTAACATCTCCAGCTGCAGCAGTTGCTAAACTATATTTATACAATTTACCCACAGTTTCTCCACGAATTTCATATGATAAAACAACTCGTTGGTTCATCGTAAAGTGCCCAGGTACATCCACTGTTAATGTATAGGCATTTTTATCAGCTTTTATCCCATCAACATCATATGAACCATATTTGTCTGTAATTGGTGCTTGAGTAACTGTTTTTCCATCGTACGAAGCAACTGTTACTTTTGCATTGGCTTTACTTAGATCAATTGCATAATTCGTTCCACCTGTAACCGGATCTAAGCCACCTTCAACTTGTAATACACCTCTTATTCTCGAAACAGTTGGCTTTATTTTATATCTTTCCATATAAGTGTAGATATCTTTTGTCTCAACATTTGCTTGATCTATTGTTGTTGCATTCATATCAAACCAGTAAGGACTTTCATTAAGATACTTGTTATCTGTTTTAAGGTCAAAATTAAATAATGGTAAATCTTCCGGTAATGCTTTATCTCCAAAATATGTAAATGTAAATGTATGACTCGTTGGTGTAGTATTTACACTAACCTCTGCTTCACCATACTTTTTAACTGCATCATTTACAACTACATTCTCAATTGAAGCATAATTATAATTTCTCATTGTAATTTTAGTTGTCTTTAAATTTTTCACATTGTTCGAACGAACAGTGTAATTTACAGCTTCACCAGTCTTAAGAAGGTTTTTATCTGCTTTTAAATAGTAGTACGGTAAATTTCGATCCACAAATGCGACGCTTAACTTATTAGTTGCGTTAGAAGTAAAGTTTTTTGCTGCATCAATACCATAGAACGAAACTTCCAATGGTGCAGATTGTTTTCTCACTAGAATTTGGTCACTATAGTTTCCATTTTTATCTGTTTTAATTGGATTTGCAGGAAATGGACTATTATAAAACGAAACAACTGAGTTGCTTGATTGATCTACATCTAAACCTAATTTATTTGCTTGATCTGTTTCAGGGTCATTTAGATTAATATTAAAGTCGTATAAAAATTCTCCATTTGAATCAAACTGTTTATCATTATATTCAATTACCTTTTGGTCTAAAGAGTCAAAATTAGACGTCATAGTTGGTGGGGCTAAATCGTAAATGAAATCAGAAACTTTTGTGAACGTTTTTCCATTTTCATTTGTTCCAACCATCTTTAATTGATAATGACCTGGTTGCGCAAAGCTTGGTTCATTGCTAATTGGATTTTTCGAATCTCCTGTAAATGGATAGTAAATCGAATTAAATCCTCTTCCAATAAAATACGACTGATTATCATTTAAAGTGATTGGTGTAAATGATCCAACTAAACCTAGATCTTCACCTGTCTTTGGATCAGATAAAAGAACATCCAATGTCTTCATGTGAGATTTTAATGAGAATTCAAACCCAAGAAATGGAAATGAATTTGCTGGCCAGCTTGTATCAGTTGAAAACAATGGGTCAGCTTTAAAGAAATCGATTCCTTCATTAACAACACGTCCACCAAATGGAATTTGGTATTCTTCAGTAGGATCTGCATTATTTGTAAATACAATATACCCTTCATATGTGCCTTTTTCAGCTGTTTTTGGAATGTTTAGGCTAAACTTGATTGATTTAGAACTAACTCCATTTAACTTTACTGAAGTAGGACCAGTTAATGTTACATTATTTTTAGCCGCATCTAAAGACCCTCTAGTGCCCGTTTGGAATTTTACATTTACATTAAATGTTTTCGCTTTTTCACTTCTATTTTTCAATGTAACATTGCGAGATTCTGTAATATCTTTGTTATCAAATCCAATTGAACCAAAACTAAATCCACCGGTTAATTCTTTGATTGTTTTTTGTTTTCCATTAATGATTGTCGGTGTTTGATCTACTACTTGGAATTCTACATTTGAATGGATTGCTTCATATGCATCAACTCGACCGCTTCCTATCTCAAATACACTATAATCCTTTGCTAATGGATCAGCTGTATTCATTAAAATAGATTTTACATCTGCTGGCTCGAGATCTTTATTTGATTGAAGTATTAATGCTGATACACCAGCAACATAAGGAGTAGCCATTGAAGTACCTGATAGTCGTGCATAAGCATATTTATAATCTTCAGGTTTTGAGCCGTCAACGTTTTTATCATTTACATAAAATGGAACGGTTGCTAGTATTGATACTCCTGGTGCTGTGACTTCCGGTTTGATATCATAATTGATTCGTGAAGGACCTCTTGAACTAAACCCTGCTAATTCATCAGATACTGTTTGGATTTTCTTGAAATCACCAAATGTGAACTCTGATTTTCCATCTTTTAATGCTGCAGAAATTACTGAACCCTCTTCAAATGAAACTGAGAATGAAGGGATCGCATTCATTGATTCACCAAGGAATGTCTGAATTGCTCCCTCTGCCTTGTTTGCTTCATCGTTAGCCATGATAACACCCACAGCACCTTGAGCTTTGGCATATGCAACTTTAGAGTCTAATGTATAAACTCCTCGGTTCATGAATACAAATTTTCCTTTTACATCTTTATTTTTATAACCAGCTTGATCTCCAAGTCCTACATCGACTAGTTGAACCGATTTCTCTTTTAAAGCTGATAAATCATCTTTATAGTTTTTCGTTAATTGTCTTAGATTGTAATTTTCACCATTTAGTACACCTGCATATTGATAAATATCAATTGCAACAGATGAAGCTCCAACTGTTAAAGCTAAAGCAGCTGATCCTGGCGAACCTAATGTATACATTTTGTCTCCATCATTGCCAGCTGCAACGACTGTCGTTACCCCACTTAATACTGCGTTGTTTACAGCGATAGAAGTAGCATAAAGTGGATCATTCAATGATGCTCCAAGTGACATGTTAATAACATCCATGCCATCTTTCACTGCTCTATCAATTCCTGCAATAATTCCTTCACTTGTTCCGCTACCATATGGACCTAATACACGATAAGAATAAAGATCTGCTTCTGGTGCAGCACCAACAGATGAATACTCACTATCAGCTACTCCACGCCCACCGATAATTCCTGCAACATGTGTACCATGTTCAGTATAATAAGTAGAACCGTTTACTTCCGGTTGTCCTGATTTCTTCCAATCCTCATATGTTGTTTCCATCGGATCATTATCATTATCGACAAAATCATATCCGCCTTTATATGCATCTTTTAAATCTGGATGGTTATAATCCATACCTGTATCTAAAATACCAATTTTAATCCCTTTACCTGTATAGCCTTCTGCATGTAGACGATCTAGCTGATCATATGGAGAATAGTTTGCAACATTAAACTCGTCTGCTTTTAATTGTTCGTTTTCTTGATTTTTTGCAGGCGGATCAATTGAGAATTTCTCATTACTCCAAACTGTTTTTACTGCTTTTGATTTTAATAGATTCTTAATTTGATTTGCTGGTAGTGTTATCGAAACACCATTGAATGCATGTTTAAATGAACGATTAATTTTATAATCTACCTTTTTACTTTTTGTATTTGTTAAAACTTCCCCTATATCTTTTGTAAAAGTAGCATGGTCTTGATCAATTAATTTTTGTGCATCAGTTGTTGTTAATGGTTTACCTTCAACACTCGCTTCAATTTGAGCGACCTTAACTGGTTTATTAGCAAACTCTACAATGACATTCGTTTGTTCAGTAGAGTCCAAATTAATATCTGAGGAAACTTGTAGCCCAGAATCTTCACTAGTAGAAAGCTGCTTAAGAGCTGCTCTTTGTTCTGAACTTAAACTTGCCAAAATATCTTCTGCCTTACTTGGACTTGCTGCATTTGATACATTTGTTACTTGTCCAAGAGAACCTAAAATAAAACTAGATGATAAAGCTAAAACAGTAAAACTTTTTAGAACTTTACTTTTTTCTCTCTTTTCCCCCATTTTTCTTCCTCCAGTTCATTTTTCTTCTTAGTTTGCCTTTTACGTTAATTACTAGAATTAAGTTTTTTTGACAACTTCTTCTAGTAATCAACAAAATAGAATGACATTTGTCGTTTTTTTCTATTAATTATATTATTGAGAATTTTCTATATTTAAGCAATTGGGTTATAACAAACCTTGATTTATCAACGTTTACCAAAAACTCTTTAAGTAAATCGACAAATTACAACATAATTCCCCTTCTGAATAAACCAATTTCATGCAATTTCAATTCAATCTATTAATTTATTAGCCAATTACAATGAAATAAATTTCTAAAAAGACAAAAAAATGGAGCCATCTCAAATGTCAGCTTACTGACACGGGATGCCTCCTAAACGCTTCTGGAACAATTATTTATAAAGTTCTTAGCCATGTTAATCAAAGTAGTGGGGTATCTCTGGCAGTAATTTTCATTTGTAATTGAGATACGTCTCTCTATTAAGAAGAGTTTATTCGATACAGTAAGAATTAGATTACATTAGCTATTTTTCCATTTTAAATGATCTACTATTATACATCATCGGGGTCTTAATACCCAACCCGGTATGGGTAGTTACTAACTTTATTTGCGATTTTCTTGGATTTAATTACAGTTTTGGCAATTTTAATTGCGATTCTCTAATTTTAATTGCAGTTTTACTAATTTTAATTGCGATTCTCAGATTTTATTTGCAGTTCACCAAAAAAGGGTACCCATATAAAGTTAGACTTTTGGGACACCCTCATTTTTTTACATGCTAACAAATGTATGTTCAATTGACTCATATAACTCGGCAGCTTTTTGATACTCTTTGATCTCTATATAGTATTTATATAATTTCTTACCAAACTGTTCGATATAAAATTTATTATTAGTAGAATAAAAAAATGGGAGTGCCTCATCCGATAGATATTGATAAAATTTTTCACGGGCCCCCTCGGCCTTAAGCTTAAATAGTTTAATCAATGTAATATGTACTGGGCTTTTTAACATTTTTGCTAATGCTAATGCTCTTTTCATCACACTAAGAAGTATCTCTTTTTCGAGTAGTGTGCCTTCCGTACATGTCTCTAAATAATTGCACAAACGTCTTAAATAATTAATTGATTTTTTATTTTCGGTTTCATTAATACTTTCCTCAAAATAATACAATGCAGTTTCATACTCTTCTCGCTTAAAGTATTTCACTCCGAGATTATTCAATAAAATGGCCTTTCGTTCGCGATCTCCTAATACTTCACAGTTATGAATCAAATCTTTATAGCGCTCTACAACTTCACTAAAATTCATTTCTAATTCACTACCGTACTGCAATAGCATAAGGCTTTCGGAACTAATTGCGAATAAATAGTTGTTCGTCTTCTGAAAAAACTTAAGTGCCATTTCGGCATATTTATACGCTAAGATTTTTGAACTTCCAAAATGATAGGCAATTGCTAGATGGTGATAATATTCTTCATTTCGATACTCATCAATATTAATCATCTTTAATACTTTAATTGCCTTTTGATGGTCTTCACTACTTAGGCTAGTATAGTTCGATATATAGTACATACCTTGAAGATGATAGAATAAATTTTTCTCGTAAGGAGCTAAATCACTAAATTCTTTTTTCACATATGTAAGTATTTGCTTAACCATATCTAAATTTTGATAATGAAAATAATACCTTGCTCTTAGTAAATTATAGTGGGTTGCATATTGTGAATAGTCAATAAAGGGCATTTGTTCAAGTTCTGCTTTACATTCTTCTATTTGGGCTTCTTTTTTCATGATTAATGCATCATGCCATAGATGTAATTTTTTCTCTAAATTATAAAAAGATTGGACTTCTTGATTAATATTGATTCCTAAACGATCTGAAAATAAAGCAATAATATCAGGTGAATAAGCCGTCTTACCTCTTTCAATTTTACTTACATGAGTAGTCGTACATATACCTTCTCCAAGCATAGCTTGAGTTAACCCCATTTTTTCACGATAAAACTTTATGATTTCCCCCTCAATCATATGCACCCTCCTCTATCTCTATAAACATATTTATCTAAGTATTCTTTACTAAATTTTAATATCCTTTTAAGGAAAAAACAATTAATGATTTTTACCTAATACTAGGATATCCCCTTTCAAACTCAATACAATTTAACTAAAAAAAAGATAGGATTCGAAAATCAAATCCTATCTTAAAGACTAATTTATTATTTTTTACTCATTTCCAAAGACCTATTCAATCTACTATGTTAATTTTCAGCTTCCTTAATTAAACCATAAATAAAATTCCTTTATTGACTCTTTTTCATCACTTAACCCACTTAATTTGAAAATTTGCTATACTAAACATGTGTGAAAAAAATTTTTTTGACAAAAATTAATATATACGAAATAATTTTCACAAGAAAGGGTTTTCATATTATTATTAAAAAAAACTCTTTTTTCCTATATAATAATTATTAAGCAAATAATAATGCTTTTCTAAATCTTTAAAATACAAATAATTTCAATTTAATACTATATTAAAAATTTATTTATTCTAAAAATCAATTCTCTTAGGAAAGGTGTAAAGAATATGGAACAAACGAACAGCTTAGGTAAAATTCGTTCTTATTATGCGCGATTAAGTGATAAAGAAAAAAAGATCGCTGATTATATTTTACAAAACCCAAAGCATATTATTCACAGTACGATTACAGAAGTAGCCGAAGACTTAAACGTTGCTGATGCAACTGTTTTTAGATTTTGTAAAAGGATTGGATTTAAAGGATACCAAGCGCTTAAAATTGCATTAGCAACTGAAATTATGACGCCGATTCAACAAATCCACGAGGAAATTAATGAAAAAGACGATGAAATAACAATAGCAAATAAAATATTTCAATCTAATATTCGAACACTTGAGAATACTGCACAAATTTTAGATGGTGCATCAATTAAAAAAGCAGTAAATCTTATATTAAAAGCAAATAAAGTTGAATTATACGGTGTAGGTGGCTCATCTGTTATTGCAATGGATGCCTTCCATAAATTTATTCGTACAGGAATTAAAGCGAACTCGTACACAGACTCTCACTTTCAGTTGATGTCAGCTTCTCAATTGACAAAGGAAGATGTGGCAATCGTTATCTCACACTCAGGATCAAATAAAGACATCCTTCGTATTTTGCAAGTATTAAATGAAAACGGTACCAAAACAATTGGAATTACAGGTTTTCCAAAATCACCTTTAAGTCAAAATGTTGATGTCTCACTTTACACATCTTCCGAAGAAACAGAATATCGACCAGAAGCACTTGCTTCAAGAATTGCGCAACTAAGTATTATAGATGCCTTATACGTAAACTTAATGATATTAAACTCTCACAAAGCTAAAACATCATTTGAAAAGGTAAGAACTGCAATATCAGAAACAAGATCTTAATATTATTAGGAAAAAAGATGTCTCAAATAAAATGTAATAATCCCCTTA